>JAYSQJ010000073.1:0-8666 GCA_043721635.1 Acidimicrobiales bacterium
CGCGGCAGCCCGAGGGCCTCGTTCCAGGCCGGCAACTGGATGGCCCGGGCCCGCGCGTCGGCCGACAGCGTGACGCCGAGCATCTCGAGCACGATGCGCTGGACGTTGTTCTCGGGCTGTTGCTCGGTGAGGCCGAGGGAGTTCACCTGCACGCCGTAGCGGAAGCGGCGCAGCGACGGGTCCTGGACGTCGTAGCGGGTCCGGCAGATCTCGTCCCACATGGCGGTGAGGGCGCGCACCTTGGCGATCTCCTCGATGAAGCGTACGCCGGCGTTGACGAAGAACGACATCCGGCCCACGACCCGGGACATCTGGCTCGGGCGGACCTTGCCCGAGTCGCGCACCGCGTCGAGGACGTCGATCGCGGTCGCCAGCGCGTAGGCGATCTCCTGGACGGGGGTGGCCCCGGCCTCTTGGAGGTGGTAGCTGCAGACGTTGATCGGATTCCAACGTGCGACGTGGTCGATGCCGTAGGCGATCATGTCGACGATGAGCCGTTTGGAGGGCTCGGGGGCGAAGATGTAGGTGCCGCGACTGAGGTACTCCTTCACGATGTCGTTCTGGGTCGTGCCCGAGAGCGTCGCGAGGTCGACGCCCTCTTCGTCGGCGAGGGCCAGGTACAGCCCCCAGAGCCACGCGGCGGTGGCGTTGATCGTCATCGACGTGTTCATCTCCGCCAGCGGCAGGCCGCTCAGGAGCTCGCGCATGTGGCCGAGGTGCGCGATCGGCACGCCGACCTTGCCGACCTCGCCGGCGGCCTCGGGGTCGTCGGGGTCGTAGCCGGTCTGGGTCGGCAGGTCGAAGGCGATCGAGAGGCCCGTCTGGCCCTTGGCGAGGTTCCCCCGGTAGAGCTCGTTGGACTTCACCGCCGTCGAGTGCCCCGAGTACGTCCGCATCACCCACGGCATTGATCGCTCAGCCACGTGTCCCCTTCGTCGTCTACCTAACGACGGTAATCGTAGAAGCCCGTGCCCGATTTGCGGCCGAGCTGTCCGGCGCTGACCATGCGGCGCAACAGTGGGACCGGCGCGAAGTTGGGGTCGGCGAACTCGGCGTAGAGCGCGTCGAGGATCGCGAGCGAGGTGTCGAGGCCGACCAGGTCCAGCAGGGCGAACGGTCCCATCGGGAAGCCGCAGCCGCCCTTCATCGCGGTGTCGATGTCCTCCTTGGTCGCGACTCCCTGGTCGAGGAGGCGCACGGCGTTGTTCAGGTAGGGGAAGAGCAGGGCGTTCACGACGAAGCCGGCCTGGTCCTTCACGAGCACCGGCTCCTTGCCGCAGGCGACCACGAACTGCGTGACGGCCTCCATGGTCTCGTCGCTCGCACCGAGCGGTCGAACGACCTCGACGATGGTCATGGCGGGTGCGGGGTTGAAGAAGTGCACCCCGCACACCCGCTCGGGACGTGAGGTCTCCATCGCGAGCTCGATCACCGAGAGGGTCGAGGTGTTGGTGGCGAGGATGGCGCTCGGGTTGATGATGTGGTTGAGCTCATTGAAGAGGGCCCGCTTCACGTCGAGGTCCTCGACGACGGACTCGATCACCAGGTCGCAGTCCGCGAGGTCGGCGAGCCGGGTGGTCGCCGAGACCCGCGACCGCAGGGCGTCGGCGTCGGCCTGGCTGCGCTTGCCCTGGTCGACCTGCTTGGCCAGCGACTTCTCGAGAGCCGCCAGCATCGCCTCGGCCGTCGCCTGTGAGCGGCTGCGCACGATGACCGTCGCGCCGGCGCTGGCCACGACCTCGGCGATGCCGCTGCCCATGATGCCCGAGCCGAGTACGCCCACTTTCTGGAAGGTCATGGTGAGACATTAGTTGTCGGTCCGTCGGGGCCCGGATGCGATACTCGTTCGATGAGCGCCACGACCGTCGCAGTGGGATCGCTGGAGGGCCTGCGGTCGGTCCTGAGAGGCGGCTCGTTGCTGGGACTCGACGCCGGTGCCGACGTCGTCGTGGTCCCGACGGCGGCGGCCTTCGTCGGAGTCGCCGAGGCGGCGCGGGCCGTGGCCGAGGTCTGCGAGCCCTTCGACCTCCGGGTCGAGGCGCTCATGGTCGCCGACCGGACGTCCGCCGGCGAGCCGTACTTCGCCGAGCGACTGGCTTCGGCCGACCTCGTGGTGCTCTGTGACGGCTCGCCCCTGCACGCGCGAGCGGTCTGGCGGGCGACGCCGGTGGGCGAGGGAATCGATCGGGCCAGCCGACTGCTCGCGGTCGGGTCAGTGGCGTCGGTGCTCGGAGCGGTCATGATCGACCCGCGAGGTGGGGCGCCGACCACCGGCCTCGGCTACCGCGACGGGCTCGTCTTCGCCGTGCCGGCCAGCGACGAACAGCTGATCCGGACCCGGTCGTTGATGCCAGCGGGCCTGGCGCTCGTCGTGCTCGGACCCCGGGGCGTGGTCCTCAACGACGGCTCGGGCTGGCGGGTGGTGACCGACGACGTGGTCGTGACGCGGGGTCACGACGTCGCGGTGCTCTAGGCCTCGTGGACGGTGACCGACTCAATGACGACCCGTTCGCGGGGCTTGCCCGAGGGTGAGCCGGTGTCGTTGATCGTCGCCACGACGTCGAGCCCCTTGACGACCTTGCCAAAGAGCGCGTAGAGCGGCGGCAGGCCCATCCCGTCGGACCCCGAGATCACGAAGAACTGCGAACCGTTGGTGTTCGGTCCGGCGTTGGCCATCGCGAGCGAGCCCAGCTCGTAGCGGCCGGGCTTGGGCAGCTCGTCGTCGAAGCGGTAGCCCGGGCCACCCGAGCCGCTGCCCGTGGGGTCCCCTCCCTGCAGGACGAAGCCCGGGATGACGCGGTGGAAGGCGACGCCGTCGTAGTAGTGCCACCGGGCGAGGAACACGAAGCTGTTGACGGTGACCGGGGCCCCGAGGGGGTCGAGGACGATTTCGAGGGTCCCCTTAGAGGTCACCATCGTGGCGGTGTAGGTCTTGGTCGTGTCGATGATCGTCGGCGGCACTCCACTGAACTGCTGGCGTTGCTCGCTCGAACCGTCGGGGTTGGGGATCTGATCAGTCATGGCTTCCTAGGAGTTGGTGATGGTGACGCTCAGCATGCGCTGGGTCACGATGGGTGGGACGCCGCCCTGGGCCGGGTTGCCCTGGTCGTTGATCGTCTTGGCGACCGCCTGGCCGCTGACGATCTGACCGAACAGCGAGTACGAGGCCGGCAGGGCCTCGCCGCTGACGCCGGTGATGATGAAGAACTGGCTCCCGCCGGAGTTCGGCTGGCCGGTGTTCGCCATAGCGAGCGAGTAGAGCGGGTAGGTGGGTGCGCCCAGCGTGGGCAACTCGTCGACGATGGTGTAGCCGGGACCGCCGGTGCCGACGCCGGTGGGGTCGCCCCCTTGCACAACGAAGCCCGGGATGACGCGGTGGAAGATGACGCAGTCGTAGAACTTGTGCCCGGCCAGGAACACGAAGTTGTTGACCGTGACCGGCGCGGTCTTCGGGTCGAGCTTGACGACGAAGTCACCGGCCGTCGTATGGAAGTGGGCGTAGTAGGCCTTCGACTTGTCGATCGTCATGGGAGGGGCCTTCTTCCACGTGAGCGTATTGACTCGGGCCGACGTCGAGGCGGGGCATCCGGCGGCGACCGCGAGGGCGTCGGCCTGGATCTGGGCCTTCTTCACCACCGCGGACGCGATCGTCGTGGTCGTCGACGTCGAGGTCGTCGAGCTGGTCGAGCTCGTCGTGCTCGTGGCGGGCGTCTTGGAGGAGCTGAACAGCAGCGCCCCGGTGCCGAGCACGAGGAGCCCGACGATCGCGATGATGACCAGCCGTCGAGTGTTCTGGCGGCGCTTCGCCGCCCTTTGCATCAGTTCCAACTTCTCGCGGCGGGCCGCCTTTTGACGTTCACGTTTGCTTGTGGCCATTGGAGAGACATTAGTTGGCCGCCAGAAGGCCCCGGTTTGCCTCCACTAACCTTGGTCGTCATGGCGCTGATCGTTCAGAAGTTTGGTGGAACGTCAGTGGGCGACGCCGAGCGCATTCGCGCCGTCGCCGAGCACGTAGCCCGGACTCGGATGGCCGGCAACGACGTCGTCGTCGTGGTCTCGGCGATGGGCAAGTTCACTGACGACCTGATCCGCCTGGCCGATGACGTTTCGCCGACCCGACCGCCCCGGGAGCTCGACATGCTGCTGACGGCCGGCGAGCGCATCTCGATGGCGCTGGTGAGCATGGCGCTTGGTGCGTGCGGCGTGGAGTCGGCCTCCTTCACGGGTAGCCAGGCCGGGATCATCACCGACACCGACCACACGCGGGCCAAGATCCTCGAGATGCGACCCGATCGGATCCGCGAGGCCCTCTCCGCCGGCCTCGTGCCGGTGGTCGCGGGCTTCCAGGGCGTCTCGACGGACCGTGACATCACCACGCTCGGTCGCGGCGGGTCGGACGTCACCGCCGTCGCGCTCGCGGCGGCGCTGAAGGCGGACGTGTGCGAGATCTACACCGACGTGACGGGCGTGTTCTCCGCCGACCCGCGCGTGGTGATCAAGGCCCGCCGTTTGGCGAGGGTCTCCTTCGACGAGATGATGGAGATCGCGGCGACCGGTGGGCGGGTGCTGATGTTGCGCTCGGTCGAGTTCGCCCGACGTCACTGCGTCCCGCTGCACGTTCGATCGAGTTTCACCTGGGAGCCAGGTACTTGGATTGTGGAGGAGGACCCCACCATGGAAGAAGCCGTCGTTTCGGCCGTCACCGATGACACGTCGGAGGCGAAGATCACCGTCGGGGGCGTGCCCGACCGTCCGGGCATCGCGGCGAAGCTGTTCCGCAAGCTCGCCGATGCGGGCATCAACGTCGACATGATCGTCCAGAACACCAGTCTCAACGGCATGACCGACATCTCGTTCACCGTGGGCAAGACCGACCTCGAAGCCGCGACGGCGGCGTGCGAAGAGGTCAAGGTCGAAATCGGCGCGGCGCAGGTCACCAGTGATGACGACATCGGTCGGGTGTCAATCATCGGGGCCGGCATGAAGTCCAACCCCGGGGTCACCGCGCTGATGTTCGAGACGCTGTTCGAGAACGGCATCAACATTGAAATGATCTCGACGAGTTCGATCCGAATCTCGTGCGTGCTGCGAGCGGACCGGGTGGAAGAGGCCGTGCGACACCTGCACACCGCGTTCGGGCTCGACGCCGCCTAGCCGTAGACTTGTCCCATGCGAATAGCGATTGTGGGAGCCACCGGCCAGGTCGGGACGGTCATCCGGTCGATCCTGGCCGAGCGCGACTTCCCGGTCGACGACATCCGCTTCTTCAGTTCGGCCCGCTCGGCGGGCACGACCCTGGAATGGAACGGTCGGATGGTCGTGGTGGAGGACGCCGCCACCGCGGACTTCGCGGGCATCGAGATCGCCCTGGCCTCGTCGGGGGCGACCTCGTCGAGGGTCCTTTCGCCCCGATTGGCCAGCGCGGGCGCGATCGTGATCGACAACTCGTCGGCGTGGCGTATGGACCCCGACGTCCCGCTCGTGGTGCCGGAGGTAAACGGCCACGCCCTGCAGTCGATTCCCAAGGGGATCGTCGCCAATCCCAACTGCACGACGATGGCCGCGATGCCGGTGCTCAAGCCGCTGCACGTCGCGGCCGGCCTGCGGTCGATCACGGTCTCGACCTACCAGGCGGTCAGCGGGGCCGGACGTGAGGGCGTCGACGAACTGGCGAGCCAACTGGAGAAGTCGCTCGGGGGCGACGTGCGCGCCCTCGCCTTCGACGGTTCGGTCTTCCCCCTCGACTCCGGGGTGAAGTTCCCCGCGACCATCGCCCACAACGTGATCCCGATGGCCGGCTCGATCGTCGACGATGGCTCGCTCGAGACCGGCGAGGAGAAGAAGCTGCGCGACGAGAGTCGCAAGATCCTCGAGATCCCCGGACTGCTCGTTGACGCGACCTGCGTGCGGGTCCCGGTCTTCACGGGACACTCGCTCTCGATCACCGCGAGCTTCGAACGGCCGATCTCCCCCGAGGAGGCGACGGCGCTACTGGCCAGCGCGCCCGGCGTCGAGTTGCACGAGATGCCGACGCCGAGATACGCCGCCGGAAGGGACCCGAGTTACGTCGGGCGCATCCGACGCGCGCAGACGGTGCCCCACGGACTCTCACTCTTCTTGAGCAACGACAACCTGCGCAAGGGCGCCGCGCTCAACGCCGTGCAGATCGCCGAAGCGCTTCTCGCGCTTCGCTAATCGGCGCCGCCGCGCCCGACCTGGCGGCGCGCCAGATTGACGCAGTGGTCGCCGAATCGTTCGTAGAAGCGCGCGAGTAGCGCGAGCTCGACGGCGACGGGCAGTGTCATCGAGCCCGAGGTCAGTTCCGCGGTCAGTGAGACGTGCAGATCGTCGAGCTCGTCGTCGATGTCCTCGATTGCGCCGACGGCCTCGGTCTTGCCGTCGATGATGACGTCGGTCGCCTCGCGCCAAATCATCGAGGCCACCTCGCCCATTCGCTCGATCAGTCCTCGACTCCGCGGCGACATCTCGTTGCCGAGGCCTCGCGCGGCGCGGCGCGCGATGTGCTCGGCGAGGTCGCCGTTGCGCTCGACCTCGGGCAGGATCCGCAGGAGCGTCAAGAGCTGACGTCGATCCTCTGACGTAAGCGACGGGTTCTCCAACAACTGGGTCTCGGTCGTGTCGACGGCCGCGTTCACCAGCTCGTCGATCATGATGTCCTTCTCGACGACTCGCTTGGCCAGCTCGCGATCGCCGGCGAGCAGTGCGTGCGTCGCCCCCGCTATGGCCTCGCCGACCAGGGCGAAGATCTGCACCACCTGCGGGCGGAGGTCCTCGAGGTCCCCGTTGACGACCACGTCGTCCAACTCGGGCTCGTCGCGGCTGTGAAAGAGGCGGTACATGGCCAAAGGCTAGTTCTGAGTTACAGGTCCTCTCTAGGGTGGTGTCGTCCGGACGAAGGGATTGACATGGTCGGAGTACTCGCTGGCGTCGCCGGGCTCGTGCTGGGCGTCGCCGTCACGTGGGCGTTCTCGTTGCGCCGTTGCGGTTCCCTGCGCGAGGACGTGGTGCGGGCCGAGTCCGCGCTCGCCGTGCGCGACTCGCAGCTCGCGGCCGCCAGTGAGCAGCTGGAGCGTCAGCGGGTCGAGCACGCCCACGCGATTGAGAACATGGAAACGACGTTCGAGAATCTGTCCAACCGGGTCCTCAACCAGACCGTGGCGCAGTTCAGTCAGTCCCAGGAGGACTTGGTCAAGCTTCGCGAGTCCAAGCTGGACTCGACGCTGCGGCCGTTGGAGGACTTGTTGGGCGAGTACAAGAAGAACCTCGCGGACTTCAACACGCTGAATGCCGGAGCACTGTCGGATGTGAAGAACAAGGCCGAAGAGTTGCTCAGCGCCCAGTTGAGGACCCAGGAGGAGACCCGTCGCCTCAACGCGCTGCTCGGCCGATCCAGCCAACGTGGAGCGTGGGGCGAGATCCAACTCGCCAACGTCATGGCCAAGTCGGATCTGCGCGAGGGTATCGACTTCGAGCTGCAGGTCTCGGGCACCGCGGAGTCCGGTCAGGCGCAACGGCCGGACTGCGTCGTCAACCTGCCCAACGGGATCCGACTCGCGGTCGACGCGAAGTTCCCCTTCGTCGCCTTCGAGGCGTCGCTCGACACGGAGGACGCCGAGGCCCGCCGCGAGTTGCAGCACAAGCACGCGAGGGACCTGCGCGGACACGTGAAGGCGTTGAAGGAAAAGGGTTATTGGGAGGCGATCGCGCCGGCCCCCGAGTTCACGGTGTGCTTCGTGCCCAGCGACGCCGCGATCACCGCCGCCTTCGAGGCCGACCCCAAGCTGCACGCCGACGCGACGAACCAGCGGGTCATCATCGCCGGGCCCACGACGCTGCTCTCGTTGCTCTGGTCGGTCGCGGTCATTGTCCAACAGCACCAGGTCGCCTTCAACGCCGAGCAGATCTACAAGATCGCCGACACCATCTTCGAGCGCATCCGCAACGTCGCTGAACCGGTGGCGAAGATGGGCAAGTCCATCGATTCGGCGGTGAAGGACTACAACGCGATGCTCAGCTCGATCGAGGGCCGTCTCATCCCGGCAGCGAAGAACGTGCGACTGCTCGGGGGTACGAAGCGGGCCCGCGAACTCCCGGAGCTCGAGCCGGTCGACCGACTCCCCAACTCATTGAACGAGGGCAAGTGGGGAGTGGGTGACGACAACGCGCTGCCCGAGGGCGTGTCCGAGATCCTCGACCTCGAGGGCGTCGAGCAAGAGGATCAAAAAGACGACGAGTAAGTTCTTACGACGTGGCCCGAACTCGCGCTCAACGTCGTCGACAGACGTTGTACCTCACTCTCGCGCTGGCGGCGACGCTCATCGTGCTGCTCTTCGCGCGCGACGTCACGAGGTCGGCGCACGGGGCGATCGGGCCGCGTCGGAGCGAGAACCGTAGCTTCGGCTCGCTGACGAACGGGCTGATCGCCCAGCAGAACGACCTCGACGCCCACCTCGCCTACCTACTGGCCCACGGCCAGTCGCTGAGCCGTCCGGTCTTCGCCGCCCGGCTCGAGCAGCTGAATCAGATGTTGCCGGGGTGGACCACCGAGGCGGGCCTGCTTCGCCGTCCGAAGCTCGCCCACCACGTCAATGAGGCCGTCGCGCAGCTCACCGAGCAGCGGGTGGACGCCTACCAGTCGCTGCTGG
>JAYSQJ010000074.1:0-6282 GCA_043721635.1 Acidimicrobiales bacterium
GCGAGGATCTTCTGGGGTAGCGAGTGCGCCGAGAAGAGCACCTCGGTCGTCGCGCGACGCTCCTCGGGCAGCGCGGCGAGTGCCTCGTTCACCCGTAGGGCAATCAGTTCGAGGAAGCCCGGGAAGTCCCACCACGCGCCGACGGCGACCAATTCGACCGACTCGCCGAGGGCCTTGCGGGCGCGCGACATGTACTGGTCGGTCGACATCGACGACGAGTGCGGGGCGAGCGCCAGGCCGACGACCTTCGAGAGGCCGTCGAGGCGGAACGACTCGGCGGTCGATTCGAGCAGGGGTGGCTCGTACTTCGACCCGAATCGCACGTCGAAGGCGCCGGGCGCCGATGCGTCGAGGGCGGCGGCGAGGGCGGTGACCTGGTCGGTGGTGCGCTGAGCCAAGGGTGACGTGCCGCCGATGGCGTCGTAGCGTCGCACCAGGTCGGCGAGCAGTTCAGGGGTCGGCGCGCGACCGTAGCGGATGCGGGTGTAGTAGGCCTCGACGTCGCCCGGGGTCGTGGGCGTGCCGTAGGCCATGACGAGGACGCCGGTTCTCATCGAACGCCCGACCTTCCCTCTTCGTGCACGACTCGCACTACGGCCTCGAGGACGGCCGGATCGGTCGTGGGCAGAACGCCGTGTCCGAGGTTGAAGATGTGGCCGGCGTCGTTGCCGGCTCTCGCGATCACCCCGCGCGCGGCGTGCACGGCGAGCTCCTCACCCCCCATGCACCGGGCCGGATCGAGGTTTCCCTGGACCGGCATTCCCGCGACGCGCCGACGACCCTCGTCGAGGTCGACGTGCCAGTCGATCCCGACCACCGAACTGCCGGCGGTCGCCATGAGGTCGAGCAGTTCGCCCGTGCCCACGCCGAAGAGGATGGTCGGCACGTTGAGGTCCGCGACGCCCTCGAGCACCCTTTGGGTCGCGGGCAGAGCGAAGCGACGGTACTCGTTTCGAGTCAGCGCGCCGGCCCACGAGTCGAAGAGCTGCAGGGCCCGTGCCCCGTGAGCCACCTGGGCGCGAAGGAAGGTGATGGTGATCGCGACGAGACGGTCGAGCAGTTGCTCGAACAGCTCGGGGTCTGCGTGCATCATGGTCTTGATGACGGCGAACTCCCTCGTGGGTCCGCCCTCGACCAGGTAGCTGGCCACGGTGAACGGAGCCCCCGCGAAGCCGACGAGTGGCGTGTCGTCGTTCTCGAGCTCCTTGACCACCAGGTCAACGGTCTGGGTCACGTGGGCCACGTCGGCGTCGGTGAGGTCGCGCAGCCGTTCGAGGTCCCTGGCGGTCGTGAAGGGCTTCTCGATGACCGGGCCGCGGCCCGGCACGACGTCGACGCCGAATCCCACGGCGTGGAAGGGCACGACGATGTCCGAGAAGAGGATCGCGGCGTCGACGCCGTAACGGCGCACAGGCTGCATGGTGATCTCACTGGCGAGCGAGGGGTCGGCGATCGCGTCGAGGATCGAGCCGCTGCCCCGTAGGGCCCGGTACTCGGGCAGGGAGCGACCGGCCTGGCGCATGAACCAGACCGGCACGTGTTCGACGGTCGCGCCCCGACAGGCACGAAGGAATACTGGCTCGCTCATTTCACTCCTCTTTCACCAACAATCTAGGTTACGAGGCCGTCCGGTCTTTTGGACGCGACGTCGCTGATCTCCTCTAGACTTGAAATTTCCTAATTTCGAGAAATGAAACTGAGGTCGCGATGGCGCACGAGCGTGAAATCACCGAGGAGCAGTGCTTCCTCGATGTCGCGCTCAAGGCCCTCGATCACATGCGTGACGAGGCCCGTTCGTTGCGTGACAGCGCGGCCGTGGCGAACATGCGCGGCGCCGGAGACCTGGTCGAACGCGACGTCGTCATGGGCACCGCCCTGCACCGACTCGACCAGCTGGCCATCGGCGACCAGCCCCTTTTCTTCGGACGAATCGATTACGCGATGAACGGCGACGGGGTCGCCGACGTGTACCACGTGGGGCGACTCGCCGTCTCCGACGACGAACTGAACCCCCTCGTCGTCGACTGGCGTGCCCCCGTCGCCGAGGCGTTCTATCGGGCGACCGGGGTCGAGCCGCTCAACCTGTCGCGCCGGCGCCACGTCGCGATTCGCGGTCACGACGTCACGGGGGTCGAGGACGAGTACTTCGCTGACGCCGACGGCGAACTCGCTCTGCCCGAGGACGAAGTCCGATCGGCCACCGAGGAGGGACTCGTCGACGGCGGGCTCGCGTTGGGCGGACCGGGAGCCCTGCTCGCAGCGCTAGGACGAGCGCGCACCGGTCGGATGGGTGACATCGTCGCCACGATCCAGGGCGAGCAGGACCGGATCATCCGCAACCCACTCGCCGGCGTGCTCCTCGTCCAGGGCGGTCCGGGAACCGGCAAGACCGCGGTCGCCCTTCACCGCGCCGCGTACCTTCTCTTCACCCATCGCTCGACGCTCGAGCGTCAGGGCGTGCTAGTGGTCGGACCGAACCCGTTGTTCTTGAACTACATCGAGAACGTGCTCCCCTCGCTGGGTGAATCGGGCGTCACGCTCTCGACCATCTCGGGCCTCGTGACCAACGTCGAGATCCGCGGCCGCGACACCGAGCCCGTCGACCAGCTGAAGGGCGACCTTCGCATGACCAGACTCATCGCCCGCGCCCTGCGCACCCGCCAGCGCGCGCTCCGCGACGACGTCGAGATCCCGATCGGGCGAGCCATCGTGGTGCTGCGCTCGAAGCACACCCGCGAGATCGTCGAGCGCGCGCGCCGTCGGCCCGGGAACCACAACCAACGCCGCTCCGCCGTGGGGCGTGAACTGGCGAACCGCATGGCTAATGAGTACTACGAACGCTTCGAGCGCGAGGGGCACGACGAGGTGAACGCGGTGGGCGACTTCGCCGACCTCATTCGCGCCACCCCCCAGTTCAGGGTGGCGCTCCAACGGATCTGGCCCCGTCTCTCCGGTCAGGAGCTGCTGCACGACCTCTTCGGAGCGCCGGCGCTGCTGCGCGCCGCGGGCGAGGACGTCATGAACGACGACGAGCTCGCGTTGCTGCACCGTTCGCGCTCCGAGACGCTCGAGGAGATCAGGTGGACCAAGGCCGACGCCGCGCTGATCGACGAGGCGCGCGTCCTGCTCGGGCCGCTTCGTCGACCGCGCCCCATTCCCAAGCCCGGCGATCTCGACATCCTGAACGGCATCGACCTCGACGCCTACGCCGGCGACGTGCGGGCCGCCGCACTGCGCGAGGCCCAGCGGATCGCGCCGGTGCAGAGCACCGAACTCGACGAGGCCGAGTTCGTCACCTACGGCCACATCGTCGTGGACGAGGCCCAGGACCTCTCGCCCATGGAGCTGCGCGTGCTCAAGCGTCGTGACCTCACCGGGTCGATGACGATCGTGGGCGACATGGGTCAGGCCACGACGGCCTCGTCGTCCGTGTCGTGGAACGCAGTGCTCGAGGTGCTCGAGCCCCGTCGCGAGCCCTCCCGGGTCGACCTCACGGTCAGCTACCGCACCCCCGAGGAGGTGCTGGACTTCGCCGCGCCGACCCTGCGCGCGGCCGCTCCGGACCTCGTGCCACCCCGGCCGGTACGTCGGGCGGGATCGACCCCCACCGTCGATGTCGTCAGTCCCGACGAGTTCGCCGCGACGCTCGTCGCGGTCACCCGTCGTGAGGTTGCGGCCGTCGCGCCCGGTCGCGTCGCGGTGATCGTGGCCAGTGAGCGGATTGAAGAGACCGTCGAGATCCTGCTCGTGAACGGCCTGGACGCCGTCGACCCTCGCGACCAGGACTCCCGGGGCCTCGGGGCCGATCTGGTGGTGCTGGGCGCCGAGGGAGCCAACGGACTCGAGTTCGACGCGGTCGTCGTGGTCGAGCCGGCCACGATCGCCAGTCGGGGAGCGCGGGACCACTCGTCGGTGACGCCCCGGGGCCTGCGCACCCTCTACGTTGCTATGACGCGCCCGACGCGCCGGCTCGCGATCGTGGCCTCCAGGGCACTCCCCGAGACGATGGACTGAGTCATTTCACAGGACCTACCGCATCGGAGTCGCCATTTCTACTAGAAATGTACCTGTGAGTCAGGCGATTCCCCTCAATAGCCTGGCGAAGCCAGAGAAGATCGTCCACGATCGTCCTCCGATGCTGGCCATCGGCGTGATGATCTGGCTCGGCAGCGAGCTGATGTTCTTCTCGGGTCTCTTCGCCGCATTATTTACGATCCGTGCACACCTGGCGGCGTGGCCTCCCGTCGGCACCCACCTGGACGTTCTGCAGTCGGGAATCTTTACCATCATCCTCGTCGCCTCGTCGTTCACCATGCAGTGGGCCGTGTGGCTCATCGAGCACCGCCGCCGCGTTGAGGCCCGCCGATGGGTCATCATCACGATCGTCATGGGCACGCTGTTCGTCTCGAACCAGGCGTACGAGTGGATCCACCTCACGACGCGTTGGTACACCAACTCCTACGGCTCAGTCTTCTTCATCACGACCGGTCTCCACGGTCTGCACGTCTTCCTCGGTCTCGTCGCCATGAGCTTCCTGCTCTTTCGCATGCGCGGCACCGAAGGGGACCCCGGGGAACTCTCCACCTTCCAGGGCGTGAGTTATTACTGGCACTTCGTCGACGTCGTATGGATAGGGCTCTACTCGGCCCTCTTCCTGTTGAAGTAGGTGGTCATGGCGTCCGCTCTCCTGAAGCGCATCTCCGCGGTGACCCTCGTGGGCTTCGTCGCGCTCGGACCGGTCCTGTTGTTCGCCGGCGGCGCCACCGCTGCCCACAAGTACAAGTCGACGCCGTACCAGACCACGCGCAAGAACGCCGGCACTCCGAACTCCGACGTCGTGACGAAGGACGCCAACGGCGTGGTCATCAGTTACGGCAACACCGCCATCATGTACAACGCGCCGTCGTCGTCGCTCATCCAGCTGGGCCAGGCGCTCTTCTTGCAGAACTGTGCGTCGTGCCACGGCAACGAGGCGAACGGCGTGCCCGCCAACAGCACCGGCGGCGCCTACCCGAACCTGGTCGGCCTCGGGCCGGCGACCATTGACTTCTGGATCGAGTCGGGCCGCATGCCCGCCGCCGACCCCCGCACGGTCCAGGCCATCCGACGGGTCGCGCGACTCAACCACGGCCAGGCGCTGGCCGTGGCGGCGTGGGTGAACTCGCTGTCGCCGGGCTACCCGTCGATCCCCACGCCCAACCTGGCGATCGCCAACGTCTCGGACGGGGCGGCGCTCTTCGCGCTCAACTGCGCCGCGTGTCACACCATCGAGGGTGACGGCGACGCCCTGGCGAGTGGCACCTACGCGCCCTCACTGCGCCACATCCCGGCGGCCCAGGTCGCCGAGGCGATCCGCACCGGTCCCGCCAACATGCCGCGCTTCACCGGCAACCTGAGCGACTACCAGGTCAACGACATCGTCAAGTACGTCACCACCGAGATCCAGCACCCCAACAACCCGGGCGGGTTCGGCC
This sequence comes from Acidimicrobiales bacterium, assembly GCA_043721635.1. Classification (GTDB taxonomy): domain Bacteria; phylum Actinomycetota; class Acidimicrobiia; order Acidimicrobiales; family RAAP-2; genus RAAP-2. The sequence continues at coordinate 5,475 of JAYSQJ010000074.1, forward strand.
TGGGCGGCCTCGGACCGGTGGCCGAGGGCTTCGTCGGACTGGCGCTGGGCGTCGGCGTGCTGGCACTCGTCGGATTCTGGGTAGGGGAGCGCCATTGAGCGACGTGAACGAAACTCGTACCCCGGTGTCGGTGGCCGGCCTCCAAGAGGAGTATTCGCACCTCGAGCCCGCGGCGCGCAACCCCCAGCTCGTCGAGCGGGTCATCGCCGTCAACTTCGTCCTCGGCGCGGCGCTGTTCGGGTGCTTCGGCTGGGCCTTCTGGATCAACGCCCAGCCGTGGAAGCTCGGCGCCACGCTCGGCGGGGGCATGCTTTTCGTCGGTGTCGGCCTGGTCGCCTGGGGCAAGTACCTCATGCCGCGAGGGCCCTTCGTCGAGGCGCGACACGTGCTCGCCAACTCCGAGGCCGATCGCGACGCGTTCGCCGCGGCGATCGTCGAGCGCGGTGGCGACGTCATCAAGCGGCGCAAGCTGCTGGGTGGCCTGCTGGGCGGGGGCCTCGGGATCTTCGGGGTCGTCGCGATGTTCCCCCTGCTGCGCAGCCTCGGTCCCCTGCCCAAGAGCACCCTCGACCACACCGACTGGACGAAAGGCTCATTCGTCGTCGACCAGACCGGTCGGCGCGTCTCGGTGGGCGACCTGGCGATCGGTTCGATCGTGACGGTCTTTCCCGAGGGCACCCAGAACACCGATCGGGGCCAGGCCGTCGACCAGACCGTGCTGATCCGCATCTCGAACCAGGACTTCACGACCTTGAAAGGTCGTGAGACCTGGGGACCGGCCGGCTACGTCGCGTACTCCAAGCTCTGC
>JAYSQJ010000075.1:0-3568 GCA_043721635.1 Acidimicrobiales bacterium
CCCGACCGAGAGCGCCACGGCAAGTTGTGGCACCAGGCACCACTCTGGTTCCTCGGCAACTTCCAGTACTTCTCGATCCCGATCGGCTTCATCGGACCGTCGCTAGGACTCTCGCTCTGGTGGACGATCCTCGCCTCGGTGCTCGGCATCTACATCGGCACGGTCTTCATGGCGTTCCACGGATCGCAGGGACCGAAGTTGGGCCTGCCCCAAGTCATCCAGTCGCGCGCCCAGTTCGGCTACAAGGGCGTCGTGATCGTTGCGTTCGCGGCCCTCTTTACGTACATGGCCTTCAACGTGACCGACCAGGTACTGCTGGCCCAGGGCCTCGCGGGAGCGTTCCACTGGAACGCGAACTTCATCGCGGCGCTCTCAGCCGTGCTCGCGGTCCTTTTGGCGATCCTCGGACATGACTGGGTGCACCGCGTCTTTCGTTCGCTGCTGTACGTCTCGGCGCCGCTGATGACGATCCTCACCTTCGGCATCATCTTCGGCGCCGCTGGAGGACACGCCTCGAGCGCGCACTACGGATTCACGATGACTGCCTTCATGGCTCAGTTCACGACTGCCGCCGCCTATAACATCACCTTCGCCGTGTACGTGTCGGACTACTCGCGCTATCTGCCGCGGCGCACGAGTCCAAAGAGGGTGATCGCGGCGGTCTTCTTTGGTGCCTCGTCGTCAGCGATCTGGCTGATCGCCGTCGGCGCGTGGCTCGCCATCCGACTCGGCGCGACCGACGGATTGGTCGGCACCCAGATGGCCGGAAACCACATCTTCAACCATCTCGGTGGAGTGACCGCCTTCTTCCTCGCGGCCGCCCTTCTCGCCACGATGGGCATGAACGCGTACGGCGGGATGCTGACGCTCCTGACGGGGATCGACTCCTTCTGGAAGATCAAGCCCACCCGCAACGCGCGGGTGATCACCATCGTTGCGTTAGGCCTCGTGTGGTACCTCATCGGCGTGAGCATCACCGCCTCAGCGGTGAGCACCGTGTTCGCGGCGCTGACGCTCATGCTGTACCTCTTGGTTCCGTGGACGGCCACGAACCTCATGGACTTCTTCTTCGTGCGTCGGGGACACTACGCCATCACGAACCTCTTCGTCCCCGACGGCATCTACGGACGTTGGGGTTCGAAGGGACTACTGGCCTACCTCATTGGATTCCTCGTCGAGATCCCGTTCATGATCTTGCCCAACATCGGCGGCTTTCACTTCACGGGACCGATTGCCAAGCAGCTCAACAACACGGACATCACGTTTCTCGTCGGCTTCATCGTCACCTGCGCCGTCTACCTCCTTCTGGCGAAGGGCATCGACCTGAAGGGTGAGGAGCCGGCGATCGCGGAGAGCGAGAGGGAACTTCGCCTGGCCTTCGAAGAGTAGACCGTGAATCACGGCCTGCCCATCGGGGAGCGGCTTCGACACGCGAGAGAGACGCGCCAGCTGACCCTGGCGGTGGTGGCGGAACGATCGGGCCTCACCAAGGGATTCCTCTCGCGCGTGGAGCGAGAGGCCACCAGTCCGTCGGTGACGTCACTCGTGACGATCTGCGAGGCGATCGGGGTGCCGCTCGCCGACATATTTGCCACGCCCCAGGCCGTGGTGATGCGCGCGGCCGACCGACCTCACGCGACGCTTCCCGGCCAGCTCGTCGCCGACACGTTGCTCACGGCTCCCCAGGAGCGCAAGCTGACCGTGATCGAAACGACCGCGGGGCCCGACGGCTCGGGCGGCGAAGAACTGTACAGCCTGCCTTGCGAAACTGAGGTCTGCTACGTCGTCGAAGGTGAGATCGACCTCGTCTTGGACACCGAGACGTATCGCCTGGCGACCGGAGACTCCATCACCTTCGACGGTGCCGTGCCCCACACGTGGCGCAGCGTTGCGTCGTCGGCGATGGTGAGGGTCATCTGGATCTTGGCCCCGGGACTACCGGACCCCTTGCACTACGCGAGGTCCTGATTCCGACTCTGCACGTGGGGCGATCTCGCCGGCCGCATTCCCAAAGGTAGTCCGAGTGTCGCGAGGGCGCCCGGCTGCCCGATTGCGCGGACTCTCCGAGGTGAAAACCGGCGAGGGACCGGCTGAGTCGCGATCCGGCCGATACCATGTAAGTCCTTGTAGTGGCGCTACGTACGTCGCCGACTCGATGCTCCGATGACGGCGGAGTGTCCTGTACGCGAATGCCGTGAGTGATCGATGATGCCGTTTCGGCGACCGCCGGAAGAGGAAGGCTCTGGAAGTGCAGTTGACGTCGTGGTGGAGATCAAAGGTGCGGGCGACTTCTAGACGTCCCGGTGCACGATGACGGCCGAACGCGTCGTCGAGGCCCGTCACCTCGTGAAGCGCTTCGGTGATTTCGAGGCGGTGAAGGGCATCGACGTCGTCATCGACCGGGGCGAGAGTTTTGGGTTCCTCGGGCCGAACGGGGCGGGCAAGACGAGCACCATGAGGATGATGTCGGCCGTCTCGCAGCCCACGGAGGGTACGATCACCATCTTCGGCCTCGATCCGCGCACTCACGGACCCGATATCCGACGCCGACTCGGAGTCGTGTCCCAGGAGGACTCACTCGAGCTAGAGCTGACCGTCCGGCTCAATTTGGAGATGTTCGGACGGTACTTCGACCTGCCACGTCGGGTCGTGCGCGAGCGGGTCGACGAGCTCCTGGACTTCGCGCAACTTACGGAGCGGGCCAACGACAAGGTCGACAACCTCTCCGGGGGGATGAAGCGCCGGCTGACGATCGCCCGGGGGCTAATCAACCAACCCGAGATCCTGATCCTCGACGAGCCGACCACCGGTCTCGACCCCCAGGCGCGTCACCTGCTGTGGGACCGCCTCTACCGTCTGAAGCGCGAAGGCGTGACGCTCATCATCACCACCCACTACATGGACGAGGCTGAGCAGCTGTGCGACCGATTGGTGGTCATGGATCGTGGCACCATTGTCGCCGAGGGGGCGCCCCGGACCCTCATCGAGCGCTACTCCACGCGAGAGGTCGTCGAGCTTCGCTTCAGCATCGACGACCACGAGGAGTTCCATGGGCGCCTCTCGCCCTACGCGGAGCGGGTCGAGGTGCTGCCCGATCGGGTGTTGCTCTACGTCAACGAGGGCGACGACACGCTGAAGGAGATCCACGCGGCGGGGATCACGCCCTCGAGCTCCCTGGTGCGCCGCAGCTCGCTCGAAGACGTCTTCTTGCACCTCACCGGTCGGAGGTTGACGGACTGACCATGGCTTCGACGACCCGTTCGCAGATCAGCTCGGCCCGGTGGCTGCGCAGCTGGTGGTACCACGCCACGTTCTACGCGCAGACGTGGCGAGCCTCGGTCGTGAGCTCCCTCCTGTTTCCCTTCATGTTCCTCGCCTCGCTCGGCGTCGGCGTCGGCCACCTCGTGAGCGCCCACACTGGCCTGGTCGAGGGCCAGACCTATCTACACTTCATCGCGCCCAGCCTTCTCGCCACGACGACCATGCAACTGGGCGAGAGCGAGTCGCTCTGGCCGGTCCTCGCGTCGGTCAAGTGGATCCGCACGTATCACGCCGCCGCCGCAACACC
>JAYSQJ010000076.1:0-6671 GCA_043721635.1 Acidimicrobiales bacterium
GTGGGCCGTGCAGGACTTGAACCTGCGACCCCTTGCGTGTCATGCAAGTGCGCTACCAGACTGCGCCAACGGCCCCTCAGGGAGACCACCCTACCATCCATGGCTCGACCTTCACGACCCCACGGTCGCGGTCAATGGGCCTCGAACGTCTCCACGAAGTCGATCGGATCGGTCTCCAACGAGAGCGTCGCCTGCCCTGCGTTGTTGAGCACCACCTGCTCGAGGAAGACCTCCACAGCCGCGCGAGCGTCACTGAGGGCATCGTGCCCGCCCTGTTGCACGCCGTAGTGGCGGCAGAGGAACTCCTGTCCCCGGCGGGGACGGAGCTCGCGACTCGGCTCGATCGCGAGGTCGTGATCAATGACGTCGATGATGCGCAGTAGGGACAAGTCGAAGTACTGGTCGTTCAACTCCTGGCCGAGCACCGAGATCGAGCTGCGTCGCAGCATCTCCAGGTCGAACCGCACGACGTTCGATCCGACGATGTAGGCGCCGAGCTCGTGGTGGTCGTGAAGGATCTGGATGGCGCGAGTGAGCCCCGCCTCCACGCTCAAGACCGTTTCGGATTCCCTCTTCGCCTCGAGGTCCTCCATCGAGAGGCCGTGCACCCGCCGGGCACCGGCCGTGATCGGCCGGTCCGGCAGCACGAAGAACTGCTCGGACCAGACGGGCACGCCGAATCGGTAGGCGCAGAATCCGTACGAAATGGCACGCTCGCTCGAGACGCTCAGCCCAGTCGTCTCGGTGTCGAAGCCCAGGATCAGTTCGGGGACACGCTGATATCTCTTCGCCACGGGCCCATCATTGCATTTTCGTGTGACGTGCCGTCGAAGTCGGCCCCACCAACGAGTTCGAGCCATTTTGACGGATCGACACCCGTGAGCAAGAGTGGCGGATGACCAAGAAGGTGATTCTCATTACGGGCGCGTCGGCCGGCATCGGTCGGGCCTGCGCCGACTTGCTGCAATCAGCCGGATGGACGGTCGTCGGCGCCAGTCGACGGGGCACCTCCAGTGGCTCCTGGCGTGGAATGACGATGGACGTCGAGGACGACGCCTCCGTCAGCCAGGGTTTCACGGACGTCCTGACCGAACACGGTCACCTGGACGCCGTGCTGGCCTGCGCCGGATGGGGGCTCGCCGGAGCGGCGGAGCTGACGCCCATCGAGGACGCCAAGGCGCAGCTCGAGACTAATTTCTGGGGTGTGGTGCGCACCATCAATGCCGCACTGCCGATCTTCCGACGCCAAGGCAGTGGTCGGATCGTCATCGTCGGGTCGATTTGCGGCGTCATTGGCATTCCCTACCAGGCGTTCTACTGCGCCAGCAAGTACGCCCTCGAGGGATACGGCGAATCGCTGGCCTACGAGGTCGAGCCCTTCGGCGTCCGGGTGACGATCGTCGAGCCGGGCAACATCAAGACCGAGTTCACCCGGCAGCGCCGCAACGTGGCGCCGACGGGCGAGGACCCCTACGAGGTCGCGAGCGAGAAGGCGATCAGGACGATGGAACGCGACGAGATGAATGGCTCCGATCCGCGGGTCGTCGCCAAGGCCATCGAGCGGCTCCTCCGCGCCAAGAACCCCCCGCGGCGCGTCGCCGTCGGCAAGTTCGGCGAAAGGTTGGGCGTCATCGCCAAGCGCGTGATGCCCTTCACGCTCTTCGAGAAGTCGGCACGGCGAGCACTCGGCGTTTAACGACCGCCAGGGCTCATTGCCCCACGTGGCGCCGCCCGAGTGCCACTCCCGCCCTTCAGGACGACGGAATCAAGCGCGCTCCTCGGCAATCGAGTTCCCCCCGTCGACGACCACGCACTGTCCCGTCACGTACGAGGCCCCGGGTGAGGCGAGCCACCCGATTGCCGAAGCCACCTCGTCGGGCCGAGCGCTTCGCCCGACCGGCGTGCGCAATCCCTGTTGGAATTCCAAAGGCGTCTGGACGCCCGTCTCGATCCAACCCGGCGCGACTGCGTTCACCGTCACTCCCCTAGCGGCCCAGTCGACGGCGAGCGACTTCGCCAAACCGACCATGCCAGCCTTGGCGGCCGCGTAGGCGGGCTCACCGGTCATCGCCATCACCGGTCCGGTGACGCTCGAGACGAAGACCAAACGTCCCCACTTGTTCGCCGCCATGGCGGGCAGGCAGGCCTTGGCGACCAGGAACGTCGTGTCGAGGTTGCGCGATAGGCCCGCGCGCCACGTCGTCAAATCCATCTCTTCGATCGGACCACTGGCGACCCGTGGATCCGATACCGAGTACATCCCGGCGTTCTGCACGACCACGTCAAGTTTTCCCCACCTCTCGAGGGCGTAGGAGACCAGCGACGGGGCGCCCGACACTTCGGTGAGGTCGCAGGCAACCCCGGAAGCGTCGGCGCCGTGGGCTCGGAGCTCGTCGACGCGCTCGCCGATGCGGTCCGTCGTCGACGAGACCAGCACCGAGGCGCCCATGTCGGCAAGAAGCATGGCCGTGGCGAAGCCGATGCCAGTGGGACTGCCCGCTCCGGTGACCAGCGCCACGCGCCCGCTCAAGTCGAAGGCCCCTTTCACGCGGTGCCCCAAAAATCCGCGAGGATAACCACCGTCACTGCCACTCCTCTCCTCGGCCCAAAATCAGGCTCCTGGCGTTCGCCGTCAATCACTTCGAATGTAGCCCGGGCCCTGGGGCGAAGAAGTCGCCACGGCGCCCGGCACTCGGCCGGCGCGCCCAATCGCCTCGCACCGTATGGTGAGTCCATGGAACTACACACCCTCGGCCGTACCGGAATGAAAGTCAGCCCGCTCTGCCTGGGCGCGATGATGTTCGGGGAGTGGGGCAACCGCGACCACGATGACTCGATCCGCATCATCCACCGCGCCTTGGACGCCGGCATCAACTTCATCGACACCGCCGACGTCTACTCCCAGGGCGAGTCCGAGACCATCGTCGGCAAGGCCCTCTCCTCCATCAACCGCACGAAGGTCGTCCTCGCCACCAAGGTCCACGCCCAGATGGGCGAGGACCGCAACGCCCAGGGCAACTCGCGCCGCTGGATCATCGCCGAGTGCGAGAACAGCCTCAAGCGCCTCGGTACCGACTACATCGACCTCTATCAGATCCACCGCCCCGACGAGTCCACCGACATCGACGAGACCCTCGGGGCCCTGAGCGACCTAGTGCACGCCGGCAAAGTCCGCTACCTCGGCAGCTCGACCTTCCCGGCCGAGCAGATTGTCGAGGCCCAATGGGTCGCCGAGCGGCGCGGTCGCGAGCGCTTCCGCTGCGAGCAGCCGCCGTACTCCATCCTCGTGCGCGGCATCGAGCGCGACGTCCTGCCGACCGCCCAGACCTACGGAATGGGCGTCATCCCCTGGAGCCCGTTGGCCGGAGGGTGGCTCTCGGGCGCGTTCGGCGCCGGCAAGGAGAACGTCAGCCGGCGCGCGGCCCGGATACCCGCCCGCTACGACCTCTCCCTCCCGGGCAACCAGCGCAAACTCGAGATCGTCACCGAGTTGGCGGGACTGGCCGACGAGGCCGGAATCTCCCTGATTGAGTTGGCCCTCGCCTTCGTGCTCGAGCACCCGGCGATCAGTGCCGCGATAATCGGGCCGCGCACCATGGAGCAACTGGAGTCCCAGCTCTCGGCGCCGGACGTCCGGCTGGACACGGCCGTCCTCGACCGAATCGACCAGATTGTTCCCCCAGGCACCAACGTGAATCTCGACGACGCCGGGTGGGCCCCTTCGGTCCTCGCCAATGCCCGCAAGCGCCGGCGTCACCGCTCCTAGATTCGGGACTCTCAGCTCCTCCACCGCTCGACCACACCCCCGTCGATTCTCAAACATTTCTTAGCTAGCAACGTTGACGGCGACGCCTGACCCAGTCGGCGGACCAGTAAAGTTACTTCGTGAACTTCAAACAACGCTCGGGATTCAACGTAATGGTGTCGGGAACCATCGTTGCCGGGACCCTGCTCGTTGCTCCTCTGGCCTCCGCCGCATATGGTGCTCAGTCGACTTCACAAATCCCTGGTCAGGCCGGAAACATCGCACTCTCGTCGAGGACTATCCACGTCGCCTACACGATCCGCCTCGAGGACCAGTTGCTGGCCGCGCTGCGCTACCTTCCCGTGACCTTCAAGCCCGCCGCCAAGGGTGGCACAACGACCACCACGTCGACGACGTCCACCACGACAACGGTCCCGTCGAGCACGACTACTTCCACCGCACCGACCACGACCACGACCGCACCGACGACCACGACCACGACATCCGTGACGAAGCCAGTCAAGCCCTCTTTGGTCCTGCGCACGACGAAGCTACTGCGGGGCAGCTACGTATGGCGCTTCAACGCGATCAAGATGCTCAGGCCCCAGTGGAGGGTCGGGACGGACAACACCGTCCTTCGTGGCGCCCTCATGCACTTCCAGTCGGTCCACGGCCTGGGGTCCACCGGCGCCATGGACACCGCCACCTGGCAGACGCTCCTAGCGTCGGCCCTGCGGGGCCAGTACAACCCGGCGCCCTACGGCTACGTCGTCGTGACCCAGGGCCTCCCCCAGCACCTGGACCTCTACGTGAACGGCCGCCACACCTACACTTCGCTCGTGAACACCGGCATCAGCGTGGCCACGACCCAGAACGGGACGTTCCCCGTGTATTTGCGCTACGTAACGACGACCATGTCGGGCACCAACCCCAATGGCACGAAGTACCACGACACGGGCATTCCCTGGACCTCGTACTTCCACGGCGGTGACGCCCTGCACGGATTCATCCGCGGTAGCTACGGCTCGCCCCAGAGCCTGGGCTGTGTCGAGATGCCCTTCGCCAACGCCGCGAAAGTCTGGCCCTTCACACCGATCGGCACGCTGGTCACCGTCAAGTAGACAGTGGTACCTCTGGCCGCATCAATGGTGCGGGCGAATCCCACTTAACCCCGGAGGCCTCTCACCCACTCTCGCCGTTCCACTTAGGTTGCGTCTCGCCGAACGCCTTGGTGCAGGAACGACGCGACACCCCAAGGCGTCGGGCGCCGCGTATCGGTTCGTTGCTAATCCTCCAGTTGAAGGGCGAGTGAGCGCACCGTCTCGATGAACTCGTCGATCATCGCGAAGACCACCTGCGCCGAGGTCGTGGTCTCGTTCATCGAACCCACTATCTGGCCGACGAAGTAGTTGGCCAGCTTCTCGGCGCCCGACCCTGACTGAAAGGCCGCCCGGTCGATTCGCGCGATGGCCTCGTTGACGAGGATCGGCTGCAGCGGCATGCCGAGGGGCGCGAGGGTCGACGGATCGTCCCATTCGTCGGTCCAGGCCGAGCGCAATTGACGCGCCGGCTTGCCGGTGCGCGACCTCGAGCGTACCGTGTCCGACGACGTCGCGGCGAGGAACTTCGCCTTGACAACCGGGTGGGTCTCGGCCTCGACGGTCGTGAGCCACACCGATCCGCACCACACCCCGGCGGCGCCGAGCGCCATGGCGGCGGCCATCTGGCGTCCCCGTCCGATGCCCCCAGCGCCGAGCACCGGTACCGGTGAGACGGCGTCGACGATCTCGGGAATCAGCACCATGGTGCCGATCTCGCCGGTGTGCCCACCGGCCTCGGACCCTTGCGCAATGATGACGTCGACGCCCGCGTTGACGTGGCGCTCGGCGTGCTGGGCCTTGCCCGCGAGCGCGCCGACGAGACGACCCTCTTGCTTCGTGCGCTCGATCATGTGCGGCGGTGGTGGTCCGAGGGCGTTGACGACCATCGTGGGGCCAAAGGCCAGCGCGACCTCGAGGAGCTGGTCGGCCTGGCTCGCGGAGAACGGGGCGGCGACACCCGACGTGTCGTAGCGGGGGGCGGCCTCGTCGGGCAAGACCGGCACGTCGTAGCGGCGAAGGATGTCCTCCACGTAGGCGACGTGCTCGGAGGGGATCAGCTCGCGGATGGCGTCGAGGGTGAAGCCGCCCTGGTCCGAGCCGGCGTACTTCGCGGGCACGATCACGTCGACGCCGTAGTGGCGACCTCCGATCTCGGCCTCGATCCACTTGAGGTCGACCTCGAGTTGCTCGGGCGAGTGAGCCACGGCCCCGAGGACCCCGTACCCGCCGGCCTTGGAGACCGCAGCCACCACGTCACGGCAGTGGCTGAAGGCCAGGATCGGCACGTCGATACCCAGCAGGTCGGTGATGGCAGTCCTCACGTCTCCTCCAATTGTTGAGCGGCCACGGGACCGGACAGCACCACCCTAGAGAACTATGACGTTCAGCGCGAAGGACCGCTACGAGATGAAGTACTCGCTGAGGTACTTCTCGCCCTCGTCGGCGCAGATGGTCACGATGGTGGACCCGACGGGCAGCTCGTCGCGCAGCCGCCGGGCCGCCACGAGGTTGGCGCCGGAGCTCGGCCCCACGAGCAGCCCGTGCACGGAGGCCAACCGACGCATCTCGGCTTCGGCGTCGTCGCTGTGCACGGCGATCACCCGGTCGACGATGTCCTGGTGACGCTGGTAGATGAGCGGGATGAAGCCGTCCGAGATCCCCTCGATGCGGTGCAGCCCGGTGTCGCCGCAGAGGATCGTGCACGATTCGCTCGGTTCGAGGGCGACGAGTAGCACGTCGGGGTTAACGGCGCGCAGGGCCTGCCCGACGCCGATCAGGGTCCCGCCCGTGCCGACGCCCATGACGAAGGCGTCGGGGACTCGACC
>JAYSQJ010000077.1:0-7889 GCA_043721635.1 Acidimicrobiales bacterium
GTATCTTTTCTTTCAACAGTCAGAAACTTAGACAGGAAGCGGCGTGCGACTACTTTGAAGGCCCAAAACGACCCACGGTTACGTCAGGAGAGCCTTAAACCAACTCGATAGACCGAAGGTGCCACCGGTTCTAGGGCCGTTGGATTGATGATGCGCCTCGACCCGGCCTCTAGCGGTAGCCCGCGAAGATGTCGTCGGCGCAGCCTTCGACGCGCCGGGGGTTGGTGACCCGCACGAACCACTCGGTGCCCATGGTCGCGATGAACTGCTCGCGGCCCATCTTCATCCAGAACGAGTCGGCGATCTGGGATTCGTGGGCCTCGAGGGCGTCGAACTTGGCGCCGTTGACCTCGCTGATGTCGATGACGGCGTCGATCTCGTCGTCCGGAGTGCCCAACTCAATTTGCTCCTCGTCGGGGTCGCGGACCTCGGGCGCGCGCACGATCCCCTTGGCGGCGTCGGCCTCGGCCTTCTCACGATCCTCCTGCTCCCAGCGCAGGCGCCAGATCGCCATGATGGAGTTGGGGATTGCGTTGAAGTACAGCGTCGGCTCGTAGTCGATCATCTCCAAGGCGGCCAGCGTGATCCGATGGGCCTGGATGTGGTCGGGATGGCCGTAGAAGCCGTAGGCGTTGTAGGTCATGATGACCTGCGGGCGCTCCTCCATCAGGAGCTCGGCAAGTTTGGCGGCCGCGACCTCGACCGGCGTCGACCAGAACGACTCGGGGTCGTCGTTCTGGGGCCAACCCTTCATCCCCGAGTCGCGGTACCCCAGGCGGACCAGCCGGGTGATGCCGAGGATCCTCACGGCGTTGTCCAGCTCGACGGCACGGATCTTCGCCACCTCGTCACCGTCGTGATGGTCGGCGTCGGGCTTCGCGCCGTCGGCCGCGTCACCGCACTCGCCGTTGGTGCAGCACACGAGCACCGTGCGCACGCCCTGGTCGGCGAGGAGCCGGTAGAGACCCCCCGACGAGCTGGCCTCGTCGTCGGGGTGCGCGTGCACCGCCAGGAAGGTCAGTTGCTCCATCAGATGCCTCCAAAGAGATCGGTCTCGTCGCCGGACGCCGGCGACCGGCTCCACGCGCGCTGGTAGTACTCGGTGCCGAACAACAGCTCGAACAGGTCCTCATTCATCCGCACGAGGTCGCCGTTATCGACCTGGGAGGCGTGGGTCGCCATCGCGGCCTGCTTGCGCTTAGCGTAGGCGCGCACGTCGATGGTCGAAGCGACGAGTTCGTCGGGCACGTTCAGCCCGGCGTCGAGCACCCAGGCCGGCAGGAAGACGCCCATCGCCTTCGCGCCGTCGACGAACTCCGTGAGCACCCTCGTCGGCACGACCGGGTAGTAGAGCCGCTCGGGCGCCGCCGTTAAGTCGATCGCGCGGCGCGTGACCCGGTTCGCCATGATGTGGTCGGGGTGCCCGTAGAAGCCGGTCTCGTCGTAGGTCACCACGACTGTCGCGTGCAGTTCGTCCAAGAGGGCGGCCAGCGTGGCGGCCGTGGCGTCGACGTCAGCGTTCATGAAGGCGTTGGGGTTGGCGTTCTGGGGCCAGCCGACCATCCCCGAGTCGTCGAAGCCGAGGGTGACGACCCGGCCGAAGCCGATCATCGCCGCCGCGCGCTGCAACTCGCCCGCCCGCACACTCCTGGTCACCGCCACGTCGTGCAGCGGGTCCGAACCGGCACGAGCCTCGTCGTCGAGGCCGAGCTGGCCGTTGGTGCAAGTGATCAGGACGACGCGGTAGCCGAGTTCGGCGTAGCGAGTCGAGATACCGGCGGTGAAGAGCGATTCGTCGTCGGGGTGCGCGTGGACGCAGACGAGGGTCGGTAAAGCCATCTAGAGAGACTAGGAGGTCGACAGTTGGACGATGCGCACGGCCAGCAATGTACCGGCGACCAGCAGGTACGAGCCGACCGCGCGCAGCAGGACCCGACGCGCCAGCGACGTCGGCAGCGGTGCGAGCAGCGTGAGGCGCGGCGTACGCCAGTCGCGTTTGTCGATGTCGTACTCGACGCGCCCGGCGGCCCGGCGCAGACCGATCGGCAGACCGACCACCAGACCGGCGACCGCCAGGAACGCGAGGACGCTCAGCAGGGCGACGACGTTGACCGCGGTGAAGAGGGTCGAGACCATCATGGTGATCGACAGCACCACCAGCACCGTCACGATGATCGTGGCGACGACGTTCAGCCAACGGCCGTTGACCCACGGCCCCAGGACCTCACGATCGTTGCAGAGCAGCAATACGAAGATCGTGGTGCTCGGCAGCATGAGTCCGCACATCGCCTGGACGGCCAGGGTGATGAGCCCGAGGGGGGCGCCGGGCAGCAGCGTCACCGTGCCCGCAACGACGAGCAGCCCGGCGAAGGCTCCGAAGAAGCCCTTCGCGTCGCGCATCCGGGCATTGAGCGTGTGGCGAGACCCGGCGAGATCGCCCAACGCGTACGTGCTCGCCAAGGTCACCGCGGCGGCGCCGATGACCGAAGCGTTGAGCAGGAGGATCGCGAAGACCGTGCCCGAGCCGTGGCCCACGTAGCGCCCGAGGCCCTTCGCCACGCCGAGTGCGTTGGTGTAGGCGTTGGTGCCACCGTGACCGGCGAGCCCCGCGGCACAGGCGGCCATGAGGGCCGAGGCCCCCACGACGACGATGAGCGAACCCAGGATCGTGTCGATTCGCTCGTAGTTCAGCCAGCGAGGCGTGATCTTCTTATCAACGATGTTGGACTGCTGGAAGTAGAGCTGCCAGGGCGCGACGGTCGTGCCGATGATCGAGATGATGAGCAGCACCGCGCTCGACGACGCCCCGCCACGGATGCCCGGCACGGTGGCGTGGACCAGGGCCGTCGTGTAATGGGGCTTCGTGACGAGCAGCAGGGGGACTATGAAGAGATTGACAGCGACAAAGAGCATCATGAACCGCTCCCAGCGCTGGAACGAACCCGAGGCCGTGACCGCGAACAGCACGACCACCGCGATCGGCACCGAGATGTACGGGCTGACGCCGAAGTACTCCATCGAGAGTGAGATGCCGATGAACTCGGTGATGATGATGAGGAAGTTGAGCAGCAGGATCGATCCGATCGACACGTTGCCCCAGTAGCGGCCGAAGCGCTCGCGAATGAGCCTCCCGTGCCCGACGCCCGTGACGGCACCGAGCCGCGCCACCATCTCCTGGTTGATGATCAGCACCGGGATCAGCAGGGGCAGGGTCCACAAGAGCGTGTAGCCGAAGTTCTGGCCGGCCTGGGCGTAGGTGGAGACCCCGCCGGCGTCGTTGTCGCCGACCATCACGATGAGGCCCGGTCCGATGATGGCGATGAGCGTCAAGAAGCGGGCCCGCAGGCCCCGGCGCCGTCCGACGTCGTGAGCCTTGATGGTGCCGAAGGCCCCGCTGATCTGCTGGTCCCTCAACGGGTCCTTGACTTGACTCTTGACCTGGTCCTTCTGCTGCTCGCTCTGCACGCTCCACCTCCTTTGGTCTCGTCGTGGTCGTTGGGCGAAACAACCACGACGACACCGGAGGTCGGGCTAGTAGCCCGCCAGTGGAGTCGTGCGAAGTTGTGTCCGTGCGTAATTCGCTCTGAGGCTGGTACTAGGGGGTTTCAGAGAGACCCCCTTTGAACGTGACCGAGGACGCGGGGCACTACTCCTCCACCCCGCTCATCCCGAACTCGCGGCGCCAGCCCTGGGGCAAGAGCTCTTCGAGCAGGTCGTCGACCGTGATGACGCCAATCATCTGGCTGTGTTCGTCGTCGAGCACGGGCAGGACCGTCAGGTTGAAGTCGCTCATCTTGCGCGTCACCCGGCGAAGATCCCACTGGGGGTGCACGTGGGCCAGCTGGGTCCGCGAGACGCTGAGGGCCAGCTCGCTCGAACGGGCCCGGACCAGGGGCGCAATGGACACGGCCCCGACCGGCTGACCGCCCTGGTCGATCACGAAGACGGCGTGGAGCGACTCGGCCGGCACGCTCGAGTGGCGGATTGCCTCGAGGGCGTCGTCGACCGTCGCACTCGACGGCACCGACACGTAGTCGGTGTTCATCAGCCCGCCGGCGGTGTCGGCGTTGTACGAGAGGAGTTGGCGCACCTTGGCCTGCTGCTCGACGGCCAGTTGCTCCAGGATCGTCAGTCGCCGGTCCTGGTCGATCTCGCTGATGAGGTCGGCGGCATTGTCGGGTTCCATGCGCGACAGCAGACGCGCCGCCTCGGCGTCAGTGCGCGACTCGAGGAACTCCAGCTGGTGGGTGACGTCGAGCTCTTCGAAGACGTCGGCCTCGAGTTCGCGGTCGAGGCCGACCGCCTCAATGATCTCCTCGCCCTCCTCGTGACTGGCCTGCTCGACGAGGTCGGCGATCTGGGCGGGGTGGAGCTTCGCGAGCTTGCGGTACGGGATGCGCAGGCGGGCCGAGGGCACGTGCGACACGAAGGGCTCGATGGAAGCGAAGTCGACGATCGCCTCGGCCTTCAGCTGCTGACCGAACTTCTGACCCAGGATCCGGCGCAGGAACGGTCGGCGACCCGGGTCGACACCGACGACCTCCCACCGACCGTCGATCTCGGCGATCTCGATCTCGTTGGCGATGATGAGCCGCCCGCGCACCAGGTTGATCAGGTGTCGCGCGAGCAGGTCCTCGGCGAGGAGCAGCTCCCCCGGGCGACGCTCGAAGCGACGCAGGTCCACGCGGCGGCCCTGGAAGGTCATCCGGCCCTCGGCCAGTCCGCCGATCTTTCGGATGGGCACGAAGAGGTTGCGGCCCTCGATCCGGATTACGACGCCGACGATGGGCGGGTGCGCGTCGTCGCCGAGCCGCGCGACCAGGTCCTGGACGCGGCCGATCCGGTCGCCGTCGGAATCGAAGATCGGACGGTGCAGGAACGTGGAAAGGTGGAGAATCTCAGTCATGCGAAGCCTTATCGGTCTTCCAAGGCTACCGCCTCGGCCCCACGGCCACCAACGCCGTCGGTGAGGTCCGCGCGACTAAGGCGTGACGCCACAGGCTCGACGATCAGCGAACTGATGGTTTGAAGCGCACCAACACCTCAGCGACGAAGGCGAGGTCGTCGTCGCCGACGTCGGCGTGGGTGACGAACCGGGCGCGACGCGGTCCAATGGTGTCGCCCTGGACGCCCAGTGCCGCGAGCTCGACCACGATCTGGCGGGCTTGGGGGTGGTTGAACGCCACGATGTTCGTGCGGCACGAGGCGGGGTCGTACTCGGCCTCGGGAAAGGTGTCAGCGAAGAGTTCGGCCAGTCGGCGAGCGCGGAGGTGGTCCTCGGCCAACCGGTCGATCATCGTGTCGAGGGCGACGAGTCCCGCCGCGGCGAGGAAGCCTCCCTGGCGTAACCCTCCGCCGAGTCGCTTGCGTTCGACGCGGGCCCGCTCCATGAGGTCGGCGGGGCCCGCCAACAGCGAGCCGACCGGAGCGCAGAGTCCCTTGGTGAGACAGCACATCACGGTCGTCGCCGGCGCCGCGAACGCTGCGGCGCTCGTGCCCGAGGCGACCACGGCGTTGAAGAGCCGGGCGCCGTCGAGGTGCAACGGGCGCCCCCCGATGGCACCCGCGAGGGCCTCGAAGTCGACCACGTCAATCGGCGTGCCGCCCGACGCCATGTGCGTGTTCTCGACCGCCACCATGGCGACGTGGGGATGGTGATCGTCCTCGGCGTCGATGATGTCGAGGACGTCGCGCAGCGCCATCGTCCCCGAGGAGTCGTCGACCACGGCGATCTGGACCGACGAGTTGCGCGCGGCCGCGCCCATCTCGAAACCGACCACGTGCGCCTCGCGTCCGGCGACGACCACGTCGCCCGGTCTCGTCAGCACCCGTATCGCGATCTGGTTGCCCATGACGCCCGTCGGCACGAAGACCGCGGCCTCCTTGCCGACGAGGCGGGCGAACCGGGCCTCGAGCTCGTTGATCGTAGGGTCCTCGCCGAAGCCGTCGTCCCCGACCACCGCGGTGGCCATCGCCTCTCGCATGGCCGGTGTCGGCTGGGTCACCGTGTCGCTTATCAGGTTCACTCGTCGAGTCATGAAGAGAGGCTACCGGCCGACTTCTACACTGGCCCAATGAGCGACGAGCGGCTTTCCCGGTTCTCCGAGTACGAGGACGTCAGTAAGCACCTGGGCGTCGAGGTGGTGGAGGTGACCCCCGACCGAGTGGTCCTCCGGGTCGAGGTCGGCCCCAAGGTTCACCAGCCCTACGGCATCCTCCACGGCGGCGTGTCGGCGCTACTCGCCGAGAGCGCCGCGTCGTTTGGCGGCGCGGTGAGTGTCGCGCCCGATTACATCGTGGTCGGCACCGAGCTCAACTGCTCGCACCTGCGCTCCATGAGCAGTGGCGTTCTGACCGCGACAGCGACACCGTTGCGCAAGGGTCGCACCGTGCACGTGTGGGGCATCAATCTGACCGACGACAAGGAACGGCTCATCTGCGTCGCCCGCTGCACACTGCAGGTCCTGAAGGCACCCTCGCCCGATAACGGGTAACACCTAGACTCGTCGTGTAGTCGATTCCGCGGAGGAGTGACCAATGGGTGTTCGTTTCAGGGGTTGGGGCATTGCCGTTCCCGACCGAGTCGTGACCAACGACGAGTTGTCCTTGACGCTCGACACCTCCGACCAGTGGATCACCGAGCGTACCGGCATCCACGAGCGCCGGATCGGCGGCAGTGCCATGAGCCTGGGCGTCATCGCCGGACGCGACGCCATCGCGGACTCGGGGATGGAGCTCTCCGACATCGACTTCCTGGTCCTCGCGACGACGACCCCGGATCGACTCTGCCCGGCGACGGCCCCGATGATCGCCCACGAGCTGGGACTGACCTGTCCCGCGATGGACGTCAACGCCGCGTGCAGCGGCTTCATGTACGCCGTGCGCACCGCCTACGGCCTGCTCGAGACCGGCAATAAGCGGGTCCTCGTGATCGGCGCCGAGCACCTCTCGCGCTGGGTGGACTGGAGCGACCGCAACATGGCCGTACTGTTCGGCGACGGCGCGGGTGCCACGGTGCTCGAGTACGACCCCGACGGCAACGACTTGCTTTCGTTCCACCTCGGGACCGACGGCTCGGCCGCGGACCTGCTGACCTGCGAGCACGGCGGCTTCTTCCAGATGGAGGGCAAGGAGGTCTTTCGCCGGGCCGTGCGGGTCGTCGTGGACTCCGCCGAGAAGGCCATGGCCAGCGCCGGCGTCACCGCCGACGAACTGAGCCTCGTGATCCCCCACCAGGCCAACATCCGCATCATTCAGGCCGCGACCCAGCGCCTCGGCATCGAGATGGAGCGCACCGTCGTGACCCTGGATCGCTACGGCAACACCTCGAGCGCCTCGATCCCCCTCGCCTTCTACGACGCGCGCGAGAACGGTCGGGTCAAGTCCGGCGACTACGCCCTCTTGACCGGCTTCGGCGCCGGGATGACCTGGGCCTCGGCGATCGTGAAGTGGTCCCGTTGAGCGGTCCGTCGCTCGTCATCCTCGCCGCCGGACGGGCCCGGCGCTACGGCGGGGTGAAGCAGCTGGCCCCGATCGGCAAGCACGGCGAGGGCGTCATCGACCTGCTCGCCTCGGACGCCTTCGCCTCGGGCTTCGACGACATCGTGATTGTGGTGAACGCCGACTCCGGCCCGAAGATCGAACAGCACGTCCTGTATCACTGGCCCAAGAACCACAAGGTGACCTTCGCCGTACAGGACCAGCTGCGCGGGACCGTCTCGGCGGTGCTCGCGGCCGAGAGCAGCCTCGACCTGTCCAAGCCCTTCGCCGTCTCCAACGCCGACGACCTTTACGGCCGCGCGGCCTTCCTGCTGCTCGGCGCGCACATGGCCGAGAGCACCGACCACTGCCTCGTGGGCTTCGAGCTCGACCGCGCGCTGGTGGGCGAC
>JAYSQJ010000078.1:0-1881 GCA_043721635.1 Acidimicrobiales bacterium
GTGGCGATCGAGGAGTTCCTGCGCTACTACGCCCCGGTCACGATGGCGCGGCTCGTGAAGCACGACATGGAGTACCTGGGCTGTGCGATGAAGGAGGACGACTGGATCCTGCTGGGCTTCCCGGCGGCCAATCGCGACCCCGCGATGTTCAAGGACGCCGACCAGTTCATCATCGACCGCGCGGAGAACCGCCACGTGGCCTTCGGTCTCGGCATCCACCGCTGCGCCGGGTCCAACCTGGCCCGACTGGAACTACGCGTGGCGATCGAGGAGTTCATCAAGCGCTTCCCCCGTTTCGAGTTGGCCGACCCCGACGCCGTCACGTGGGCGTCGGGCCAGATCCGTGGTCCGCGGAACCTACCGATCCGCATACTTGCGTAGGTAGGGTTACCGAGAGAGGCACGGGGTTGCCGGGGGGAGCGACATGACGATCAAGCCACCGGTGGAGGACTTCGCCACTGACTGGGACCACACGGACCCGCAGTGGGTGAGCGACCCCTACCCGATCTGGGAGGACTTGCGCGAGCGCTGCCCGGTCGCGCACACCGAGCGCTACGGCGGCGGCTGGTTCCCGACTACCCACGAGATGGTGTCGGCGATCGCGAACGACAACGAGCACTTCACGAGTCGCGTGGTCGTGGTGACCAACAACAAGTTCCCGCCGGGCGCGCCGCCGGCGCCGATCGGTGGCGCGCCGCCGATCACCTCGGACCCGCCCTTCCACCAGATCGCCCGGCGGATCATGCTGCCGGCCCTCGCGCCGGGACCGGTCAACGCGCTCGAGCCCCAGGTCCGCGACCTCTGCCTCCAGCACCTCGACGAGCTCGTCGGAAAGGAGACGTTCGACGCGGGCGCCGAGTACGCGCAGTTCATCTCGCCCGGCGTGATCTCGCGCATGCTGGGCTTCCCGCCCGAGGACGAGGACCTCTTTCGCGAGTACGTCCACTTCGTGCTCGACCTCGTGGACCTACCGCCCGAGGAGCGCCTCGCGGCCGGCGAGCCGATGGTCGAGTACTTCAACCGGCAGATCCAGGACCACGTCGAGCACCCGCGCGACGACTTCACGAGCTACCTCTTGAACGTGGAGGTCGCGGGCAAGAAGCTGGCGCCCGAGCACGTGCGCGGCACGATGGCCCTCACGCTCATCGCCGGCATCGACACGACCTGGTCGGCGATCGGCGCGGCAATCTGGCACCTGGCGACGCACGCGAGTGACCTCGACCGACTGGTGAACGAACCCGACTTGATGCCGCTCGCCGTCGAGGAGTTCCTGCGCTACTACGCCCCGGTGACGATGGCGCGAACGGTGAAGGACGACTTCGAGTTCTTCGGCGCCACGATGAAGAAGGACGACTGGGTGCTCCTCGGCTTCCCGGCCGCCAATCGCGACCCGGCCGCCTTCGACGACGCCGACAAGTTCATCATCGACCGCGCGGTCAACCGCCACGCGGCCTTCGGGCTCGGAATCCACCGCTGCGCGGGGTCGAACCTCGCACGCATGGAGTTGCGCATCGCCGTCGAGGAGTTCATCAAGCGCTTCTCCAAGTTCGAGCTCGCCGAGGGCGATGACGTGACGTGGGCGCAGGGCCAGGTCCGGGGTCCGCGCCACATCCCACTGCGCGTGACGCCCTAGCGCCCCGTCAGATCCCGAGGTCGACCGGACCCCGGGCCCAGATCGCGGCCATCCACGCCTCGACCTCATCGGCCTCGCGCGGCAGCGCCGCCGAGAGGTTCGTCGCTCCGGTCGCGGTGACGAGGACGTCGTCCTCGATCCGCACCCCGATGCCGCGATACTCCTCGGGCACGGTCAGGTCGTTGGCCTGGAAGTACAGGCCCGGCTCGACCGTGAGGACGTAGCCCTCGCGCAGGTCGCCGTGGTAG
>JAYSQJ010000079.1:0-14201 GCA_043721635.1 Acidimicrobiales bacterium
GGCGAACCCCTCGCCGGGAGCCTGGGTACCCTGGCCGCGACCGCCCGGGGCCGAGCGCTGAAGGCCGGGCTTGGGAGCACGGGCGAACTGCGGAGTGCCGGTCTCCATCGTGGGACGCACCACCCCCGAGGCCAGTACCGGTGAGAACGTTGGTTGGGTCACTCATCGAGACTACCTCTGGCCGTTCAGACCTTGGTGAGCCAACTCTCGTACTGGGGCCGCATGCCGCGCACCGCCTGGGCGTACGTCGACTGGATGGCCTTGGTGATCGGACCGGGCGTGCCGTCGCCGACGACGCGGTCGTCGATCGAACCGATGGGTACGATCTCGGCGGCCGTGCCCGAGAGGAATGCCTCGTCGGCCACGTAGAGGTCGTCGCGGCGCAGGGCTTCGAAACGCACCTGGTGGCCGAGGTCCGCGGCGATCTTCACGATGCTCGACAAGGTGATCCCGCTCAGCGCACCGGCCTCCGACGGCGGTGGGGTGATGAGCACGCCGTCTCGAACGATGAACAGGTTCTCCCCGGTGCACTCCGAGATCAGGCCGTCGGTGCCGAGCATGATCGCTTCGTCGTAGCCGGCCTTCACGGCCTCGATCTTGGCGAGGCCCGAGTTCACGTAGCCGCCCACCGTCTTGGCTCCGGTCGGCATTGAGTTTGGGTGATGGCGCGACCACGAGGAGATCTTCATCTTCGCGCCGTTCTTCGCCGCGTCGTCACCCAGGTACGCGCCCCAGGGCCACACCGCGATGACCACGTTGGTGGGCGCCGGCAATGGATTGACCCCCATCTCGCCGTAACCCAGGTAGACGAGCGGGCGGATGTAGCAACCCTCGGACATTTCGTTCACCCGCACGGTCTCGACCACCGCGTCACAGAGCTGGTCGAGCGTGTAGGGCACGTCGACCATGAGGATCTTGCAACTGCGCAGCAGCCGGTCCATGTGCTCGCGCAGTCGGAACACGGCGACGCCGTTGGGTGTCTTGTAGGCCCGAATGCCCTCGAACGCGCCCGTGCCGTAGTGCAGGGTGTGACTGAGCACGTGCGTCGTCGCCTTCTCCCAGTCGACGAGCGTCCCGTCCATCCAGATCTTCTTCGTGGGCGTGATTGGCATCTACAGCCTTCCTACTATCTCTTGCGTGATTGAGGCGGTCCCGAGCGACACGTCACCACTGAATTCTTGCACCGCGCGAGTGATACGACTGGCCGCGTCGACCTCGCCGAGGTGTTCGAGCATCAACGCGGCTGACGACACCGCGGCCAGTGGATTCGCCCGACCGGTGCCGGCGATGTCGTGAGCGGCCCCGTGCACCGGCTCGAACAGCGAGGCGCCGGTCTTGTCGGGGTTCAGGTTCGCGCTCGCGGCGTAGCCGATGCCGCCGGTCACGGCGCCGGCGAGGTCCGAGAGAATGTCGCCAAAGAGATTGTCGGTCACGATGACGCCGTAGCGCTCCGGGCTCTCCACCAGGTAGATGCACGCCGCGTCGACGTGGTGGTAGTCGACCTCGACGTTCGAGAACTCGGCGCCCACCTCGGCCACGACGCGCGACCAGAGGTCACCGGCGTAGGTGAGCACGTTGGTCTTGTGCACGAGGGTGAGCTTCGCGTGACGCGCCCGCGTGGCGCGGGCGAAGGCGTAGCGCACGCAACGCTCGACGCCGAAGCGGGTGTTGACCGAACCCTGCGTCGCGACCTCGTGGGCCGTGCCGTAGCGCACGATCCCGCCCTCGCCGGCGTAGGGCCCCTCGGTGTTCTCGCGCACGATCGCGAACTCGCAGCCCTGCGCGATCGAGCCGGCCACGCCGCGGAACGGTCGGTAGTTGATGTAGAGGTCGAGCGCGAAACGCAGACGAAGCAACAGCCCGCGTTCCAGCACGCCGCCCGGGATGCGGGTGTCGCCGATGGCGGGACCGACCGCGCCGAGCAGAATCGCGTCGAAACGACGCAACTCCTCGACGGTCGCGTCGTCCAGGACGAAGCCGTCGCGCAGGTAGCGGGCGGCGCCGAGCTCGTAGTGGGTGGTCTCGATCGCGACGCCCGACGCTCGTACCACTTCGAGCGCGACGTCGACGACCTCCGGTCCGATTCCGTCGCCACCGAGTACGGCCACGCGGTAGCTGCGTTGGTTACTCATGCGGGCCGTCTCCTTGTTTGCTCTATTTTGGTCGCCCGGTCGGGCACGTGGCAAACCGACCGGGGGTTCGGCCCAACGTGGACGGTAGAATCGGTTCTTCTCTAGAAGTCGAGGTATTGGCCATGGCCGGCGAAATTCACCGCATCACCCAGGAGACCCTGGACAAATTGAGGGCCGAATTCGTCCACCTCACCACCATCGGACGCACGGAGATCGCCCGCGTGATTGAGTCGGCCCGACTCTTGGGCGATCTCTCGGAGAACGGCGACTACCACGCCGCGAAGGACGCCCAGGGCAAGATGGAGTCACGGATCCGACAAGTCGACGCGGTGATCCGCAACCACGAGATCGTCGAGCGCGACGAGAACGCCGATACCGTGCGCCACGCCACCATCGTCCAAGTGGTCTACGAGGGCGACGGGGACGCGGACTACCAGGAGTTCTTCATTGGATCGATCGAAGAGAAGCCGGACGAGGTGCTCGTCGCCTCGCCCACCTCGCCCCTCGGCGAGGCGCTGCTCGGCCACTCGGTCGGCGACCTGGTCGAGTACGAGGCCCCGTCGGGGGTGCTGCGGGTCAAGATCGTGGGGCTTCGCTAAGCCGTGGCCGGACGGACGCTCTACGAGAAGCTATGGGACGAGCACGTCGTCGCCTCGCCCCCGGGCGAGCCGACCCTCATCTACATTGACCTGCACCTGATCCACGAGGTGACGAGCCCCCAGGCCTTCGACGGTCTTCGCCTCAACGACCGCACGGTGCGACGTCCCGACCGCACGCTCGCCACGGCCGACCACAACGTTCCGACCGACCCGATCGCGACGCCGGTGAAGGACCCGGTCTCGCGCCGCCAGCTCGAGGCGTTGGAGGAGAACTGCGCCGAGTTCGGCATCACGCTGTTCCCGCGCGGCCACGAGAACCAGGGGATCGTCCACGTCATCGGCCCCGAGCTGGGCGTCACCCAGCCGGGCATGACCATCGTCTGCGGCGACTCGCACACCTCGACCCACGGCGCCTTCGGCGCCCTCGCCTTCGGCATCGGCACGAGCGAGGTGGAGCACGTACTGGCCACCCAGACTCTCCCCCAGCAGCGGGCCAAGACCATGTCCGTCACGGTCGAGGGCGAGGTTCCGGCCGGCGTCTCAGCCAAAGACATCGTGCTGGCGATCGTGGCGAGGCTCGGCACCGGGGGCGGGGCCGGCTACGTCATTGAGTACCGGGGCGAGGCGATACGCAACCTCTCGATGGAGGGCCGAATGACGGTCTGCAACATGAGCATCGAGGCGGGCGCGCGCGCCGGCCTCGTCGCAGTCGACGAGACGACGATCGACTACCTGCGGGGACGTCCGGCGGTGCCGCGCGGCGCGCAACTAGAGGAGTCCATCGAGCGCTGGCGTACGTTCATCTCGGACGACGACGCCTTCTTCGACACCGAGGTCGTGCTGGCGGCGAGCGAGATGGTCCCCTCCATCACGTGGGGCACCAATCCGGCCCAGGTCGTCGCCCTGTCGGGCGTCGTCCCGTCACCCGAAGAGTTCGACGACCCCGACCAGAGGAGCTCGACTGAGCGCTCGCTCGACTACATGGGACTCACCCCGGGCACTGCGGTGCGGTCCATCGCCGTCGACGTCGTGTTCATCGGCTCGTGCACCAACTCCAGGATCGAGGACCTGCGCGTCGTGGCGGCGCTCGCCGAAGGCCAGCGGGTCGCCGAGGGTGTCCGGGCTCTCGTGGTGCCCGGTTCGCACCGGGTGAAGGACCAGGCTGAAGCCGAGGGTCTGGACCGGATCCTCGTCGAAGCGGGCTTCGAGTGGCGCGAGCCGGGCTGTTCCATGTGCCTCGGCATGAATCCTGACCAGCTCCAGCCCGGTCAGCGCAGCGCCTCGACGTCGAACCGGAACTTCGAAGGGCGCCAGGGCCGGGGTGGGCGCACGCACCTGGTGTCGCCGGCCGTCGCGGCCGCGACCGCCATCATGGGCCGCTTCGCCTCGCCCGACGAGGTGGGCCAGTGAAGCCGGTTCGCGTGGTCGAGGGCCGGGCCGTCCCGCTCGAACGCTCCGACGTCGACACCGACCAGATCATCCCCTCGGACTGGCTGAAGCGCGTCGAGCGCACGGGCTTCGGCCGGGGCCTGTTCAGCGAGTGGCGCGACGACCCCACCTTTGTGCTCAACCAGGCCCACTACGTCGGCGCGAGCATCCTCGTAGCCGGTCCGCGCTTCGGCACCGGCTCGTCGCGCGAGCACGCCGTCTGGGCGTTGATGGACTACGGCTTCGCCGCCGTCATTGCACCCTCGTTCGGCGACATCTTCGCCAACAACTCCTCCAAGCAGGGACTCGTCATCGTCCAACTCCCGGTCGCCGACGTCGAGCAACTGGTCGCCCTCGTGCAGGAGGATCCCGCACGACTCGTGATGATCGACGTCGATCGCCGGCGCGTCGAGGTGCCCGAGTCGGGCTGGCAGCGCCCCTTCACCATCGACCCGATGATCCGCGAGCGCCTGCTGAACGGCTGGGACGACATCGACCTCACCCTGGCCCGCGAAGCGGCGATCACGACCTACGAACGAGCCAGCGGGGCCCCGACTCTCGGCGGACTCTTCGACGACGCGGGACACCTCCGCTAACTGAGTCGGCGGACCTCGGCGACGAGGTCGACCGATCGGCCGGTTCTCCAATTCGTTCTACGCTCTGCGGAGACGACCTCAGGAGACGCCATGAGTGGATTCCCTTATTCCGACCACTACGAAGTCCATCGGACGCTGCCCGAGGACGGCACCGGACGGGCCGAGATCCTCGCGATGATGTCCGACATGTCGTCGCGCGAGAATCCCGTGTGGGAGGGTGGCCAGTGCTCGGGCACGATGTACTGCGGCGACCACGAGCACTACGACTTCTTGAACGAGGCCTTCGCCAATTTCTCCTACGTCAACTCCCTCCAGCGCGACATGTGCCCGAGTGCGACCAAGTTCGAGGCCGAGATCATCGCCATGACCCTCGACCTGCTGGGCGCCAGCGCCGTCGAGGGCTCGCGGCCCGGAGGGCTCGTCACGTCCGGCGGCTCCGGGTCGATCGCCCACGCGGTGCTCGCCTACCGCGAGGCCAACGCCGCGCGCTCCGTTCGCCCCAACATGATCAAGCCCGAGACCGCGCACCCGGCCTTCTCCAAGGCCGGCCACCTCTTCGGCGTCGAGATGAGGGTCGCGCCGGTCGATCCCCTCACCACGCAAGTCGACCTCGACTGGGTCGCGGCGAACATCGACGACGGCACCGTCGCGCTAATCGGCTCGGCGTGCAACTACGGCTACGGCACGGTCGACCCGATCACCGAGCTCGGCCAGATCGCGCTCGACCACGGCATCGGTCTGCACGTGGACGGGTGCCTCGGGGGCTTCATCCTGCCCTTCGGCCGCGAGCTGGGCTACGACATCCCGCCCTTCGACTTCTCGGTGCCCGGGGTGACCACGATATCGGCCGACACCCATAAGTACGGCTACGCGCTGAAGGGCACCAGCGTGCTGGCCTTCGCCGACCAGTCGCTGCGCAACTCGCAATACTTCTACCTGACCGACTGGTCCGGCGGCAAGTACTGCTCGCCCGGCATGGACGGGTCGCGCTCGGGCGGACTGTTGGCCGCGACCTGGGCCGCCATGGTCAGCCTCGGCCGATCGGGCTACTCGCGCTACGCCGAGGCGATCTTCACCACCTCGGCCGCGATGCAGGCCGAGGTCGCCGAGCATCCCTCGCTTCGCATCATGGGTCGGCCGAGCTTCCTCTTCTCCTTCACCTCCGACGAGTACGACGTGTACCTCGTCAACGACTTCCTGCGCACGCGCGGCTGGCGTTTGAACGGCCAGCAGTATCCCAACGCCCTGCACATGGCGGTGACGAGACCCCAGACCCAGCCGGGCGTCGTCGAGCGCTGGGCGACCGACCTCGCCGACGCCGTGGGCTACGCGCTCGCCCACCGCGACGAGACGGCCAAGTCCAGTGCCATCTACGGCGGCGTCGCGGGCGGAATGTCCGCCGAGGCCGACGAGTTCATCCGGGCCGTCATGGCCGACATGATGGACGGCCAGGCCTCGATCCCCGCCCCATGAGCGGCGAACTCTGCTTGAGCGTCGACCTGGGCACCGGGGGGCCGAAGATCGGCCTGGTGACGCTCGACGGTGAAGTAATTGGTTACGAGCTGCACCACGTGGTGACCGCGTTCTCGAGCGACGGCGCTGCGACCCAGGACGCCGACCAGTGGTGGTCAATCATCAGTGACGCGACGCGCCGACTCTTGGCGCTGCCCGGCGTGACCAAGGAGCAAGTGAAGGCCGTGGCGGTGACCGGCCAGTACGGGTCCACGGTTCCCGTCGACTCGAACGGACGGCCCACCGGACTGTGCCGAACGTGGCAGGATACTCGCGGCGGGCCCTTCAACCGCCGGGCCGTCGGCGGTCACGTCCAGGGCTTCAATGGTCGCAAGCTCTGGGAGTTCGTTCGAAAGACCGGCGGAGCGCCCGCCCCCACCGGTGGCGACCCGATCGGCCAGATCCTCTACCTGGTCAATCGCGAGCCCGACGTCGCGGCCCGCACTCGATGGTTCATGGAGCCGGTCGACTATCTCACCATGCGCTTCACGGGGGTGGCATCAGCGACGCACGCGTCGAGGTTCGCCACCTGGCTCATCGACATCCGAGATCTCAGTCACTTCGACTACGACGAATCGTTGGTCGCCAAGGTCGGCATCGACCGCACTCGCCTACCGCCCCTCGTGCCGATTGGGTCCCTTGTCGGCAACGTCGCACCGGCCGTCGCCGCGTCACTCGGACTCTCCGAGGACACCGTGGTCATCACCGGACTGCTCGATCTTCATTCGGCGGCTCTTGGCTCGGGCGCCACCGAGTTGCACGACACGCACCTAGCACTCTCCACGACCTCGTGGATCAGCTGTCCCGTCGCCAGTAAGAAGAGCGACATCAATCACGTGATCATGACTGCGCCGGGCCTCACCAACGACTCGTACCTGGTCTTCAACCAGCAAGACACTGGTGCCAAGGCCCTTGAGTGGCTACGCCAGGTCCTCGCTGGCGCCGGGCCGCCTCTCAGCTACGACGAGATGGCGGAGCTGGCCTCGACGTCGCCGCCCGGGGCTGCTGGAACAATCTTCACCCCGTGGCTGGCTGGACAGATATCTCCGGCCATGAACAGTCGAGTTCGTGGCGGCTTCACGAACCTCTCGATCATCACCACGACCGCCGACCTCATTCGAGCGGTGATGGAGGGGGTCGCGGCGAACAGTGCGTGGCTGCTCGGCTACGTGGAGAAGTTCGCCGGTCAATCGTTGTCGCCGATTCGTCTCGTCGGCGGTGGCGCGCAGTCGGCGCTCTGGTGCCAGATCTACGCCAACACCCTCGACCGCGAGGTCATCCAGGTCCCCGATCCAATGGTGGCCCAGCTACGGGGCGCCGCGTTGATGGCGTCGGTGTCGCTCGGGCGACATCGACTCGACGAACTGACGGCAATTCTCCCTCCAGGCGTGGTCTATCGACCCGAGAGCGGGCTCCGAGACCTCTACCGCGCACGGACCGAGCTCATGCCGCAGCTCTTCGGGCGCGACCGAAAGTGGTCCCGCAAGGTCTGAGCGAAGTTCACCCGACGTCGACGTGGGCATCACGACGACGTCCCTGCGGCAGTGAAGTATCTGCGACGAAGACCGCCCTGGAGGACCACGGCACTGGAATCGTTCGCCCGCAATCGGTGGATGATCGGCCCGCGGCCCACGGCCGACGGCCCTCGGCCACTCACCGAACTCACGAAGCCGCTCGGTAGGCTCGGGTCCGTGAACGACCCGCGACTGCTCGTGAGCATCCCCAACGACGAACTGCGCGATGCGCTGCGCCCAATGGCCGGTCCGTTCGAACTGATCACCTGGGACATGAAGAGCCCGGCGCCCGTCCACGCCATCGACATCGTCGTGCCGCCCTACATGGGCATGACCGAATGCCTCGCCAACCTGAAGGGCCTCACGGTCGGCCTCATCCAGAGCCAATCGGTTGGCTACGACGGCGTGGCCGACGTGCTACCAGCGGGGATGGTGTTCGCGAACGCCGCGTCGGTGCACGAAGCCTCGACCGCCGAACTCGCCCTCGCCCTCATCCTCGCCTCCCAACGCGGCATCCCGGACTTCGTGCGGGCCGCCAGCGAGGGTCGATGGGCTCGGGCGTGGTACCCCAGCCTCGCCGACCGCACCGTGCTGCTCGTCGGCTACGGCGGCGTGGGCCGGGCCGTCGAGGAGCGCTTGGCGGGCTTCGAGACTACGGTGCTGCGCGTCGCACGCACCGAGCGGACGTACCAGCACGGCAGGGTGCACGGGCTTGGGTCCCTGCCCGAGCTGCTCGTCCGGGCCGACGTGGTGGTCATCTGCGTCCCGCTCTCGGAGTCGACGACGCACCTGGTCGACGACCGCTTCCTCTCCCAGATGCGCGACGGGAGCCTCCTCGTGAACGTCTCGCGCGGCGCGGTCGCCGACACCGCGGCGCTGGTGAATCACGCCCGGGACGGACGACTGCGCCTGGCGCTCGACGTCACCGATCCCGAGCCACTGCCGGGCGACCACCCCCTCTGGGCCCTGCCCAACGTGCTCATCTCGCCCCACGTCGGCGGGGCCACTTCGGCGATGACGCCTCGCATGGCCCGTCTCCTGGAAGGGCAGATCGACCGGATGCGTCGCGGTGACCAGCCGCTGAACGTGGTGCTGCGCACCTAGGGCCTACGGTGCCGACTCCTCGGGCTGACCGGGTCCGCGCGCGAATATGACCCTACGCTGCAAAGAGAACTCCAGGAAGGGACGAGGGATGACCAGAGTGCCCAGCGCATCATCGGCGACGAGGGCCGTGCTCGCGGGGCTTCTCGGCGTCGCGTCGTTCACCGTCGCGACCGGGGCGGTCGCAGCATCGGCGGCCACGCCCTCGGCGTGCCGCAGCAACCAACTGCACATCGTCTTCGCTTCGGGGGGCGCGGGGCTCGGACACGTGGCGCTCCTCATTCGGTTCACCAACGTCAGTCGCCGCTCGTGCACGCTGAGCGGCTATCCCACCATTCTGCTGCACAACGCCACGGGGTCGACGGCGATGAACGCCAGCAAGACGCAGAACGGCTACCTCGGAGGCCTCGGTCAGACCTCCACGCAGCGTACGCTTCCGTCGGTCACGCTAAAGAGCCGGATCGGCGTGGCGTCGGTGATGGTAGAGGGCACCGACAACCCCGTAGGCTCCGCCACCTCGTGTGTCACCTTGACGAAGCTCGCGTTGACTCTTCCCGGCCAGCAGTTGAGCTTGCACTTCATCACCTCGTTTCCCGGCTGTTCGGTACCCGAGGTCCATCCCTTCGTCAAGGGCCGCACCGGCCGCATGCCGTAAGAAGCAGGCACGCGGGGTCCAAGAGGCCGCGCTCGGCGCTCGGCGCTCCTTTCACCCCACGGCGAGGTAGATATCGCACAGGTTCCAACCGGTGCTCTGACCGTCAATCAGTTGGTCCAGCGCCTCCAACCCGCGATGGCTGTCGTTGGTACCGAGGACCGTGAACCAGTCGAGGCCCGAGGACGCCGCAGCGATGAGCGTCGTCTCGTCGACCCAGGCACCGGCCACGCCGGCCACGAAGTCACGCCCGTCACTGGCGCGTGCCACGAAAACGCTTGGGCGACTCGATTCGGCGAGTGCACCGGCCATGCGCCACGCGAACTCCTGGCACCGTCCGCCGACGCCTGACCCACGAACCTTCACCGTCACCTCGCCGACGCCGAGCACGCAGAACCGGTCGCCGGACGCTGCTTCTCGTTCAATCACCCGGGACCAACGGGTCGCGACGGCGGCCACGTCGCCCTGGACGTCGCCGCCGAGGTTGACCACGCGGTAGCCGCGGCGCGACGCCTCGGCCGAGGCCAGGTCCAGCAGCATTAACGGCTCGGCGACGACCAGGTTGTCGTGCTCGACCGGGATCGCCACGGCCATTTCCTCGGCGCGGTGCTCGAACGCCTGCAGCATCGTTGCGGCCAGCGGGGCGCTGGTCCCCTCGAGGCGCGCGACGAGTGCCTCCACCTCGCTGCGCGGCGGCGCGTAGTCGTAAGTGAGGCCCGACGCCACCCACCGGGGCCCCGACACGACGTTGTCGACCATAATGAGCGAACGGGACCGCGGCGTGCGAACGTGTCGAAGGATTGCTCCCCCGGCGATGCTCGACGTCGCTGCGCGCAATTGGTTAAGGGACGTGATGTCGAGACCAGCGGCCAGGGCCGCGCGCCAGATCTCGTGCAGGTCCCCGAGCGTCATTGGTGGCTCCGGCAGGGCGCAGAGGCTCGACGCGCCACCCGAGATCAGGAACAGGGTGCACGTGGCGAGGGTTGGGCCTTGGAGGAACTCGACGAGCCGGTGACCAGCGGCGACGCTACCCGGCCCGGGGACCGGATGTTCCCCCACCTGCTCGTCGGCGCTGCCGGCCGTCGACGGGCCGCTCCGCGCTTCGGTGACAATCAGCTGACGTTGCACCCGGGGACCGAGGACCGCCCGGACCGCGCCGGCCATCTCTCCCGAAGCTTTCCCGATGGCCACGACGTCGACGTCGACGTCGAGTAGCCCCGCTTCGTCGAGCCGCCGTTGGACGAGGTCACCCAAGTGCAGCTCTTCCATCCACGACTCGCTGATTGCGAGGGCGTCACGCTGGAGATTCGAGGTCATCGGCACCTTCGCTCACAGTGCGTCCCGACGGACGCGTACGCCATCCTACGAAGCGCAAGCCACGTCGTCGACCTAGGTCGCGAAGACCTTGTACGCGACCAGATCGTCGCGCGCCTGCGCGTGGCGCCACGTGGCCAGCAGGGCAATGGCGAGGTTCGCGACCCCGGCGAAGGCGGTGGCCGTCAACGCCGCCCAGAGGTGGGCGCCGACGTAGTAGGTGATCCACAACGTACAGCCGAAGAACCCGACGTACCACGAGGTCGCCGAGACGCCACTCGCGTCGCGCTGGCGGATCAGCTCGATGAGTTGCGGCTCGCGGTTGATCGTCATTGCTACGCCGGTCCCGTAGACGCCACCGGCCCAGCCCCAGAGCACCGTCGGCACGACGCAGCAGAGGAAGAAGTAGCCCAGTGCGCGCAGCGACACCGTCCAGCACAGCCACGGCTTCAGACGTACGAGGATCCCCAACTGCATGGGCAAAATGAGCAGGCTACCGAGTGCCACCTCCGCCGAGCGCACGGCGAAGCCGTAGGAGATCCAGAAGCAGCCCATGTAGGCAAAGAGCACCCAGGTCGCGAGCGACACGCCCTCGACGCCGCGCGTTCTCACCCGGCGGAACCGGGCGAAGGTGCCGACCAGGCCCGAGGCGACGGCGAGCCACCCCATTGAGACCGTGAAGGAGTGGAGGCCCATGGCCCAAGTTTACCGGTGAAGTATTTTAACGACGGCGATTGGCGGCCGAGATCACTGCCTCGAGCGATGCGTCGAGAATCGATGAGCTCATGCCCACGCCCCACCAGGTCGTGCCGTCGGCCCCCTCGGCCTCGACGTAGGCGACGGCCGAGGCCTCGGATCCGGCGGTGAGCGCGTGCTCGTGGTAGTCGCGCACCTTGAAGTTGACGTCCATCTCGTTGTGCAGCCCCACCATCAGGGCGTCGATCGGTCCGTTGCCCTCGCCCTTCACGGTCACGTGCTGTCCGTTCACGACCAACTGGGCGAAGATTCTCGTGCTGTGCTGGTCGGCCGAGACCTCGCTCGAGAGCAGCTGGATTTTCGGGTTCTCGGGCTGGTAGGTCGTGGTGAACACGTCCCAGATCTCGGCCGGCGAGATCTCGGTGCCGGTCGCCTCGGTGAGCTCTTGGACCTGCTTGGAGAACTCCACCTGCATCGCGCGCGGCAGGTCAAGGCCGTGCTCTTGGCTGAGCAGGTACGCAACGCCGCCCTTGCCCGACTGGGAGTTGACCCGGATGATCGCCTCGTAGGTGCGACCCGTGTGCTTGGGGTCGATCGGCAGGTACGGGACCTCCCACACGTCGTAGGTGTCGCCGATGGCGAGCATCCCCTTCTTGATGGCGTCCTGGTGGGACCCGGAGAAGGCCGTGTAGACCAGCTCACCGACGTAGGGGTGGCGCATGTGCACGGGCAACCGATTGGCGTACTCGGCGACGTGACGGGCCTTGTCGATGTCGCGGATGTCCAACTCGGGGTCGACGCCCTGGGAGAACAGGTTGAGCGCGAGGTTGACGACGTCGACGTTGCCGGTGCGCTCGCCGTTGCCGAACAGCGTCCCCTCCACGCGCTCGGCGCCGGCCAGCACGCCGAGCTCGGCGGCGGCCACGCCGGTGCCCCGGTCGTTGTGGGGGTGCAGCGACAGCACGATGCTGTCGCGACGATCGACGTGGCGAAGGAACCACTCGATGGCGTCGGCGTAGAGGTTGGGGGTGAACATCTCGACGGTCGCGGGCAGGTTCAGGATCAACGGACGGTCCGGTGAGGGGTCGATGACCCCGACGACGGCGTTGCACACCTCGATTGCGTAGTCGAGCTCGGTGCCGGTGAAGCTCTCGGGTGAGTATTCGTAGAGGAACTCAGTGTCGGGCGAGGTGCTTTCCAGCGACCGACAGATCGCGGCCGCGTCGGTGGCGATCTTCTTGATGCCGTCCTTGTCGAGGCCGAAGACGACCCGGCGCTGCAGCGTCGAGGTTGAGTTGTAGAAGTGCACGATGGCGCGCTGCACCCCGTGCAGCGACTCATACGTCCGGCGAATCAGGTCCTCGCGACACTGCGTGAGGACCTGGATGGTCACGTCGTCGGGAATGAGACCACCCTCGATGATGTGCCGCACGAAGTCGAAGTCGGGCTGGGAAGCCGACGGAAAGCCGACCTCGATCTCCTTGAAACCCATGGCGACCAACTGGTTGAACATGGCGTTCTTGCGGTCGAGGTCCATGGGGTCAATCAGGGCCTGGTTGCCGTCTCGCAGGTCGACGCTGCACCAGCGAGGGGCCTTCGTGAGACGCTGGTTGGGCCACGTGCGGTCGGGCAGGTCGACGGGCACGATTGGTTGGTACTTGGCGAAGGCCATGGGACTGGGCCGCTGGGGATTGTGGCGCATGTCCATCCTTTCCGTCGTGGTCGAACGAGAAACAAAAAACCCCCGCGGCTCGCGGGGGTTCAGGGCGAGCCAAAGCCCGCCCTATCGAAGCAGTCGGTCGCTCTGGCCGGTTGTCACGAAACCATTCTACCGCGAACGGGAGAAATGTCCAGAGGGCCGCCCCACTATCCTGAAGATTGATGCGACTCGTTAGGGCACTCCTCAAGATCGCGGTCCTCGCACTGCTTGGTGCCGCGGCCGTGGGCGCCGTCTCGCTGATTCGCCGGTCCAAGGAGCCCTCGCCCGTCTCGTACGACCAGTGGCCCGACGTGCCGCAGAACCCGGCCGCCTAGACCCACACCCGCTCGAAGTTTCCCAACAAAGGAGAGAACATGGCAAAGATGGAATATCGACGACTCGGTAGGTCGGGACTGCGCGTCAGCGTCCTCTCGTTCGGCAGCTGGGTCACCTTCGCCAACAAAAACCAGCTCGAGACGGCGAAGCAGGCGGCCGAGTGCTTGAACGCGGCCAAGGAGGCCGGCGTCAACTTCTACGACAACGCCGAGGCCTACGGCGGCGGCGAGTCCGAGCGCGTCATGGGCGCAGCGATCGCCGAGCTCGGCTGGAAGCGCCACGAGTACGTCGTCTCCACCAAGCTCTTCTGGGGCCTGAACGAAGTGCCCAACATGCGCAACACCCTCAATCGCAAGTACCTCAGCCAGGCCATCGACGGCTCGCTGGAGCGCTTCGGCCTCGACTTCGTGGACCTCGTCTTCTGCCACCGCCCCGACGCGCGCACCCCGATCGAGGAGACCGTCTGGGCCATGAGCGACATGATCACCCAGGGCAAGGCCCTCTACTGGGGGACGTCGGAGTGGAGCGCCGACGAGATCCGCTCCGCCTACGACATCGCCGACCGCCACCACCTCCACAAGCCGCTCATGGAGCAGCCCGAGTACAACATCTTTCACCGCGA
>JAYSQJ010000080.1:0-5826 GCA_043721635.1 Acidimicrobiales bacterium
TCGAGCACGAAGTACACGAGTCCCGCGAGAATGATGCCGGTGGGCACCGAGAAGTCGGCGCCGCCGTACCAGCCGGCGGTGCAGACCCCGTGTACTGGAGTGGCCGAGCAGGCCCCGCCGAAGTGGTTCGAAATCGGGGTCATCCAGTGGAACGGGAAGTTGACCGGCGGCGGAGCCTTCGAATAGGCAATCGTCGCGGTGACTAGACCGATCACGAAGGCCACGATGGCGTTCCAGTTGATGCCGGTCGAGCCCACGTAGTAGAGGCCATCCTTGTCGGTTCGCTGCAGCTCGGCCGCGTTGTAGCGGAACTTGCGCATCAGCCAGTCCACTATCAAGATGCCAAACCACGGGGCGATCCACACGATGATGACGCCGACGAACTCCTTCATGTAGAGCGAGAAGGTCGACTGGAACATCGCCCAGATGGTTAGTCCGCACGCGATGAAGCTGTCGAGCACGACGGCCTGGTAACGCCGTAGCCGCAGACCCATGGCCTGGAGCGACACGCCCGAGGAGTAGAGGTCGAGCGAGTTGATGCCGAAGAGCTGAACGATCGCGAAGATCAGGAAGAGCGCGACGACCCAGCTCGGGATGAAGTGCTGGCCGTGAAGGGCCTCGAAGGGGTTCGCGCCGTTCCATGCGGCGACCTGTCCCTTCGATGAAAGGAAGGTGAACGTCGCCGCTCCCAGCACCATCATGAAGATCTCCGGTACGGCCGTGCCGACGAAGATCCACCCGACTATTGCCTTCCTGCTCGCGTCGCGGGGCACGTAGCGCGTGTAGTCGTTGCCGACCTCGGTCCAGCCAAGGCCGGACAACGCGAACGTGAACGCCAGACCAGCGGTGTAGAGCTCCCAATTGGCGTAACCCGATCCCGAGAAGTTGGCCGAGCCGTGCTTGAAGTCGTAGAACGCCAACAGCACGAAGATTGCCGCGAACGGGATAATCAGGGCCCGCAGCACCTTCACCATGGTGGCGTGTCCGAGGTAGGGGACCACCGCCTGGATGGCGGCGGCCAGGATGATGAAAACGACCACCAGCGGGCTGTGCTTCGCCACGTGGAGTCCCGCCATCTCACACAGCACAATCGTGGCTCCCACGATCAGGATCAGTCCTTCGGTCTCGAAGCCGATCTGGGTGATCCAGTTGAAGAAGGCGACCAGACGCGACCCGTGAGAGCCGAAGGGGGCCCGACTGACCGTGAACGCGGTCGTACCAGTCTCGGGACCCTGCAACGAGGCGAGGCCGAGGAAGAAGTACGAGAGATTGCCGATGATGATGATGCTGAGCGCGGTGTAGAAGCTGAAGCCGAAGCCCATGAGCAGCGCGCCGTAGATGAAGTACTCGACGTTGATCGCCGATCCACCCCACAGTGCTCCGATATTTCGGGGGGTCGCCCATCGTTCATTCTCGGGGACGTAGTCGATGCCCCTTCGTTCGACGTGGAAGACTCGGTCTCCCGACGATCCATCATGCATCTCGATACCTATTGCCACTGGTGTGGTCCTCCCTATTAGATGGTGTTCAACTGCGACAGCCCAGTGGGGTGCTGGACGTACGCGCCAAGTATTGCTGATTGGGATTGCGTCGAGGGGGGAATCGTGACGGATTCGTGACGGGAACCGAAAGGCCTTTGTTTGCAGGGTGAATCGGGCCATCGACACGTTCGCCCGACGCGCGGCGACATTTACGCCCTTTCTTAGCGACCCCGGAGGAGTTCCACATTCTCGCCCTCCCAGATGGTGAGGTGCCAATCGCCACAGAGTCGGAACGGAAAGCAGTCCATTCCCAGGTACCGCACCAACAAGCAGTCAATGACAAGGCGTGTCGGAATCTCAAGCGCCGTCGCCATCGGCGCGCTCGCTACCGGCGCTGGTTTCGCCGGTGCCTCGACGCATCACCAATCCATGATCGACGGCCCCTTGTCGGCCACCGCCTCACCGCGGATCGACCAGGCCCGGGGTCTCGGCGGCCTAGTGAGTGCCGTCACCGGCACCTCGATCACCGAGCGGGGCCGCAACGGTACTTCCACGAGGTTCACCATCGGCTCGACGACCACCGTGGCCAAGGACGGAGCGGCCGCGTTGCTGACCGAACCATCAATGTCACAAGTACCACGACGTACTCCAAGAGCGGGGCCAGCGCCAGGTTGGCTGACGTCAACGTGGGCTCGTTCGTTTTCGCTGAGGGGACCTTCGACTCCACGAACTTGGTGCTGACGGCCACCACCGTCGGCATCGGCCGGCCCAAGTTTGACGGAGGCCAAGAAGTCTTCGCCATGATGGGCGGCGCATGCGGACTCGGACACCACGACCCGGCTGATCACGGTGGTATGGGCGGCTTTGGCGGCCTGGGCGCCATGGGAGGTAATCGCTAGGCCGTAGACCGGATTCTCAGGATCCAGGCGGTTCCTCCCTTCCGCCTGGGTCCTGAAGTAGTACCTGGCGAAGAGTTTGAGCCGGTGAACTTGTTTTGCTGGAAGTTCTTGCTAAGTTGCCTCCAATGGAGAACTAGCACGAGGCCGGTTCTTCGGGGGAAAGCAGGAACATGATGTCACCAACGTTCGATCGTCGATCGTTCCTTACTCACTCGGCCGCAACTATCGGTGGCGTCGCGATGGCTGGCACCGTCGTGGACGGCCTCCTCGCCGGAATGGCCGGCGCGACGACGGGTGTAAACCACGGCACACCGAAAACGGGTGGGAAACTGACCATTGCCCTTATTTCCGACGTGCCGAACTACCACAAGTTCAATGGCGCACAAGGCAAGATGGACGCCTCGGGCTTCAGCGTGGCCAATGCGCTTTACGACCCCCTCTTCGTCATGTCGAAGAACGGTCGATCGGCGCTGCCCATGCTGGCCCTTTCGGCCATCCCTAACGCCAACTACACCCAGTGGACCCTCGCTCTTCGACATGGTGTCAAGTTCTCCAACGGTGACCCGTTCAACGCCGACGTCGTGGTGGCCAACTATGCCGCCGCGGCCGCCGACCTCACAGTGGGCCTAGCGATCCGTCCGATCATTGGCAATTGCGAGAAAATCGATGCCTACACCGTCAAGTACACCTTGGTGGTCCCCTACTCGACCTTCCCGGTCTCCATGGCGGAGCAGCAGATCTCCTACATGGCCCACCCGAATTCGCTCGTGGCCGGATTCGCCGGAACGCCGCTTGGCACCGGTCCGTTCAAGATCAAGTCGTGGCAGGTGGGCGTCGAGTCCCAGTTGGTCCGCAACGCGAAGTATTGGAGGTCGGACTCCCACCACCGCAAGTTGCCGTACCTCAGCGGCATCAACTTCAAGACCATCGCCGACGACAACGCCCGCAACCAGGCGCTGCAGGCCGGCTCCGTCGACATGATCCTCCAGCAGGACGGTGGCGCCATTGCCAACCTGAGGCACATGGGGGGCATCAACTACGTGACCGACGTCAACTCGACGAGAGACCCGTCGATCAACTGCCTCATCATCAACACGACCGGGACGCTGAACCAGTACTTCGCGTGGGCCGGTTACTTCACGGCCGCCCTCGGACTGCCGGGAGCGCTGAGCTACATCCTGAAGGGTCAGGCACCACCGGCCCAGGTGCAGTTCGCCGACTGGGTGGGTACCAAGGGTGCCGTCGACCCGTCGACCCTGCAGTGGAACACGAAGCTCAGCCCGGTACTGAACGACGTGGCGATTCGCCAAGCTTGCGCCATGGCGATCAACCGCACGACCTACTGGAAGGTGGTCGATGGCATGACCGGAGTGGTCGCCGATGGCATCTTCAAAAAGACGTCGCGTTTCTACCAGAACCCGGGCTACCCGGCGTACAACCCGGCCGCGGCCAAGTCCCTGGTTGATGCGTACATGACGAAGAACAAGGTCTCATCGGTCAGTTTCGTGATCGACATCGTCGCGGGCAACTCCGCCGCCGTGAAAGCCTTCTCCTTCTTCCAGCAGCAGTTGGCGGCGGTGGGTATCACGGTGGTATCACGTCCGGTGGTCCAGAGCAGCTTGATCCAGAACGTGATCAACGGTGCCTACGACTGCTCGACGTGGAACCAGTTCGGTACCATCGATCCGGCGCTCAACTACGTGTGGTTCAACTCGTTCCCGGCGGGTGCAAATCCGCCGGCCGGGCTCGGCATGCCCGCTCTGCCGGCGGGCACGATGATCGCCGGTGCGGTCAACTTCGCCCACTTGGGGGACTTGGCGGTGGAGACGGCGATGCTCAACGCGCTGGCCGCACCTCCGAACTCGGCTAGCCAGGTGAATCAATGGCACTTGGTGAACTCCACGTTCGCCAAGGACATCCCGTACCTCTGGCTGGACACGACGGTGACCGCGTTCGCGGCTCGCAAGAACGTCCAGAACTGGATCTCGGGAACGGCGGGCGACGGTGTCTCACCGGTCTTGAGCCCCGACGGCGGCTCGGCCCGTTGGGACCAGATCTGGAAGAGTAAGTAGCTCCTCCATCTATCTAGAACGAGGGCGGCGCGCGAGCGCCGCCCTCGTTCATAGTTGGGCCTAGACGCGCTGAGTGATGTTGCCGGTGACGTCGCGCCACCACCAGAGCGTGGTCGCGGCCAACGACGCCGAGATGATCGCCATGACCGTGAACGGCAGCGCCGAGTTGATTGTGAAGAGAAATCCCGACACGCCGGCGGCGATGGCGAGGGCCGCCGTGTTGGACGTGGCGAAGAGGCCTTGACGGCGACTTAGCTCGCGGTGGACTGCGCCCTGGCTCATCAATGACGAGATCGATGGCACCGAGAGCGCCGAGCCGATTGACTCGAGCGAGCCCAGGAACAGCATGAGGACGTTGTTGTGGATGTGCGGGTAGATCGCAAGGAATATGGCGTTGTTGAGGAGCCCGGCGAGGGCGATGGAGCGGCGATTGGCGTGGTCGGCGAGCCAGCCGCCGACGCCGCTGAGCAGCACCCACGGCAGGCAGAACAGCGTCCAGCTGAGCCGAATCTGCAGGGTCGAAGCGTGGTGCGCGTGCATCAGCAGGCTCCAGCACGCCTCGTAGACACCGATCGCGAGGCCGCTGGCGCTGGCGGCGAAGAGTGCGCCGACGAGCTGCTGGTTCAACTGCAGGCGCGGCAGCGGTGTCGGGTCGTAGGCCTTGTCGCCGAGGTTGGTACGAAAGGCGACTCCGGCCGCGACGAGGCTGACCAGTCCGGCGGTGAAGAAGGCCCAGCCGAGTGCCTTCACCGATACGACGACGCCGGCCACCGGGCCGAGGGCGATGCCGAAGAGCTGAGCGGCGATGATCCGAGAAATCGCGCGCCCCCGAGTCTCTTCGGTGAAGAGAGCGGCGACCGCCGACAGCGATGCGACCTCAATGGCCCCCGCTGAGGCGCCCTGGACGATGCGCGCCACCGTGAACCACGGAGCGGTCACCGGCAGCACGTACGCCATGCTGGCGATCCCGTAGGCGACGAGGCTCGCGATCAGGATCGGTCGACGTCCGAACCGGTCGGCCAGGCGTCCGAGGGCGAACTGCGTGGCGACACCCGCGACGAAAAACGACGCCATGATGAAGCCGATGATCGTGGGCGTGCCACCGCGGTGCTCGAGGAACAGCGGGAGCAGGGGAAGTCCTAGGGTTGCGCCCATCCACTGGATCGCCACAATGATCGTGAGGCGTCGAAGGGTCTGTTGCGGGGTGTTGGGCGTCACGGCGACCACGCTAGTGGTCCGTTTTCGGGAGTCTTCTTCCAGGCGGCGCTACAGGGTGCCGCACTCGAACAGGATCAGCACTCCCAGTGCGAAGTAGACCCACGGGATCAGCGACGGCGCGTGCTCGGCCCCCCACTTGACGACTCGCGGATGACT
>JAYSQJ010000081.1:0-7955 GCA_043721635.1 Acidimicrobiales bacterium
CCCGTGGCGGAGGAGGTGGGATTTGAACCCACGGAAGGTTTCCCTTCACACGATTTCCAATCGTGCCGATTCGGCCGCTCTCGCACTCCTCCAACAATCCGGCGTCCACTCCGCTGAAATGAATACCGGCTCGCAAGGCTACCCGAGACGGCTCGAGGCTCGGTCCGGTAGCCTCTCTTACGCCGAGGTCCAAAGCGGTGGTCGGGTCCCGTGCGACGGTCGTTCGTGAACCGAGTCAGGGGTGGAAGCCAGCAGCTCTCAGCGGATTGCGCCGGGTGCCACGGACCGCCTGGCCATCGCTTTGGACCTCGGCGCCTTGCACCCCGCCGTTAGCATGACCCCATGGCTGCTGCGACTCCGACCCCAACCTCGATCGACGGCGTGACCTCGCTCTACCGCCGGTTCCGGCCCGGTCGATTCGCCGAACTCCGGGGCCAGGACCACGTCGTGCGAGCTCTCCAGGGGGCGGTGAAGAACGACCGGGTCAGCCACGCGTACATGTTCTCCGGGCCCCGCGGCACCGGCAAGACGACCGCCGCGCGCATCCTCGCCAAGGCGCTCAACTGCGAGCAGCCGCTCGACGGCGACGCTTGCAACAAGTGCGCGAGCTGCGCCGCCATCACGAAGGGCTCGTCGCTCGACGTCATCGAGCTCGACGCCGCCTCGAACAACGGCGTCGACGATATTCGCGAGATCACCGCCGGGGCCTGGCACGGGACGCCGGGACGCTGGAAGGTCTACATCTTCGACGAGGTCCACCAACTCTCCAAGGCCGCCTCCGCCGCACTCTTGAAGACGCTCGAGGAGCCGCCCCAGCACGTGGTCTTCGTCCTCGCCACGACCGATCCGCACAAGGTGCCGCCCACGATTCGTTCGCGCACCCAACACCTGGAGTTCCGTCTGATCGGCGGTGACACGCTTAGCTCGTTGCTGCACGACGTGCGCGGCGCCGCCGGGCTCGACGCCGACGAAGCCACCCTCGACGCCGCCGTTCGTCTGGGGCGCGGTTCGGCCCGCGACGCGTTGAGCGCCCTCGACCAGCTCATCGCGACGGGCTCGATCGTCGAGGCGCAACCGGCGTTCGACGGACTGTTCCACGCCCTCGTGCACGCCGACGCCGTCGAGGCGTTGAAGTCGCTGGCCGAGCTGACTCGCGAGGGCTGGGACCCCGAGCAGCTCGCCGAAAGCTTCGCCGCCGAGGTGCGCCAGGTCTTCTTGCTGCAGGTGGCCCCCGAGGTCGCCGACGCCGTTGACGCCGACCGGGAGCGTCTCGTCGCGTGGGGCTCGCAGCTGGGCCTGGCGCGCACGGTGCGGATCCTCGAGACCGTTGGGCGCGCGATGCGAGAGATGAAGAGCGCCCCGGAGAAGATCGTCATGCTCGAGGTGGGGATCGTCCGACTGGTGCGGCCGGACCTGGACAGTACCTACGAAGCGCTCGACGAGCGTCTCACCCGGCTGGAGCGAGACGGAGCCCGAGCCCCGGCCGCTGCGGCCCCGACTCCGCCGGCGCCGGTGCTGCGCCCCATCGGATCGACGCCGTCGCCGCCTCCCGCGGTCGTCGAGCCCGCGCCCAAGCCGGTACTCGACGCAGTCGCCGAGCCGTCGGCGGCCGAGGTCGACGAGCCGTCGGCCCCCGAGAGTTCCGACCTCGCCCTCGACGACGTCCGAGAACGTTTCGTCCAACGGGTCATTCCGCGCACCTCGCGCTCGGCGCAGCTGCTATTGAAGGCGGCCCATCTCCGCTCGCTCGAGGGCACGCGCCTGACAATTGCGCTGCCGAGCGAGGAGATGCGCCAGAACACCGAGCTGATCACCCAGGGACTGCGCAGCGCGATGGAGCACGAGTTCAAGA
The DNA here is from genome assembly GCA_043721635.1 of Acidimicrobiales bacterium. GTDB lineage: Bacteria > Actinomycetota > Acidimicrobiia > Acidimicrobiales > RAAP-2 > RAAP-2. The sequence continues at coordinate 1,853 of JAYSQJ010000081.1, forward strand.
GCCCGCTGCAGATCCTCTGGACCGTCGACCCGGCGCTCGCGACCCAGACGCCCGCCCCCAGCCAGCGGCCGCCGGCCCGTCGAGCGGTGCCGGACGAGCCCGTCTCGACCGAAGAGACGTCGGTCGTCGTTGAATCGGCGGCCGGCCACCTAATCACCACGATCTTCCCCGGTGCCGAGGAGATCTGATGGCCTACCCGCCAGCCCTGCAAACGGTGGTCGACGAACTCGGTCGCTTCCCGGGGGTCGGACCGAAGTCGGCCCAGCGGATCGCTTTCTGGCTCATGCGTCAGCCCAGCGAGGACGTCGCCCGTCTGGCCCTGGCGCTCGACGAGATGAAGACGAAGTTGTCGTTCTGCGAGCGCTGCTGCAACATCGCCGAGAGCGGCGGGCTCTGTCCGATCTGCGCCGACGACCGCCGCGACCAGACGGTGATCTGCGTGGTGGAGAACCCGCCCGACGTGATGGCCGTCGAACGTTCGGGCGCCTTCCACGGCACCTACCACGTGCTCCACGGGGTGCTCTCCCCATTGGAGGGTGTGACCCCCGATCGTCTGCGAATCCAGGAGCTGGTGCTGCGCCTGCACGGGCCGGTGAAGGAGGTCATCCTCTGCTTCAATTCGAACGTCGAGGGTGACGCTACCGCCATGTACCTCAGCCGTCTGTTGCAAGTACCCGGTCTGGTCGTCTCCCAGCCGGCGAGCGGGCTGCCGGTCGGGGGCGACCTCGAGTTCGCCGACGACCTGACCTTGGGCCGCGCCATCGACGGCCGGCGGGTCCTCACCAACTAGGCGAAGCGCACGACGCAGAGCAGGCCGGCGACCAAACTGTAGATCCCGAAGGGGATCAGGGTCTTCGTAGTGAACCACCGGGTGAGGAACTTGACCGAGACCAGCGCGGTCAGCATCGCGCACAACGCGCCAACGAAGGTCTGGGTCCTCACGCCGTCGCCGAGCGGGCCGAGCAGGTCCGGCAACTTGTAGAGGCCGGCGAGCAAGATGACGGGGGTAGCCAGGAGGAACGCGAAGTTGGCCGACTCCTCGTGGTCGAGCCCGGCCATGAGGCCCGCCACCATCGTGGAGCCGCTTCGCGAGATGCCAGCGAAGAGCGCGAGGATCTGCGACGATCCAATGGCCAGGGCCCCCGTTGGGGTCATCGAGGCGATCTGGTTGTGGGCGACGTGTCGGCCGCGCGAGCGGCGCAGTCGCTCGCCCCCGAGCAGGATTACGCCGTTGATGCTGAGGAATATCGCCGCGGCCAGCGGCTTGGCGAAGAGGACGCGCAACTTGTGCTCGAGCGCCACCCCGACGATCCCCACGGGCACCGTGGCGATGGCCAATATGAAGAGCAGTCGGTAGTTCGCGTCCATCTCGGGGTCGTCGAGGCGCCAGAGGGAAGAGACGCCCCGGGTGCCCACGCCGGTGAGTTGGATCCACAGCCCGCGAAAGAGCGCGGCCCACGTGCGCCAGTAGTAGATGATGAGCCCGATCGCCGTGCCGACGTGCAGTCCCACGATGAAGGCGAGGAAGAAGGACTCTGACGAAGCCTGGGAGTTGGCGAGGTTGTGCCATCCCAACAACGCCGGCAGCAGCACCGAGTGGCCCAGGCTCGAGATGGGGAAGAGTTCGGTCGCCCCCTGCACGATGCCCATGACGATGGCCTGGAAGTAGGTGAGCGAGGCGTGCACGCCCCAACGATAAACGAACTCGGAGGTACCGCTGGACCGCGGGTATCGGTCAGAATCGTGTCGTGCGCTATCTCACCGTCGTCCGACACGCGAAGGCGTCACCGGCGCAGCCCGGCGAGCCGGACTTCGACCGCGAACTGGCCAAGCGCGGTCGCGAACAGTGCCGCCAGTTGCGCGAGTGGGCGAGCGACCCTGACGAGCTGGGCCGGTTCGGCCCGACGACTGCGCTGGTGAGCGCGTCCGCTCGCACGAGGGAGACCTTCGCGCGAGCCTTCGAGGGCACGCCGTTCGTAGTGCGCACGGAGTTCAGCGAGCTGATCTACAACGGTCACCGCGAAGTCTCCGCCGAGGACCTGCTGGTCGACCTCGCGGCGATCGATACGGTGACGGGCTCATTGCTGGTGGTCGGGCACAGTCCCACGGTGCACGAGCTAATGTCCTCGCTCGCCAACGAGCTGCCCAAGGCCCTGCGCGGGTACCACTATCCGCTCGGGGGAGCGTTCGTGCTGGCGCTGTGTGACGAACGTCAGATCGGCCTCGCGCGTTACGAGGTCGTGGCGAGCTACGTCCCGGATTGATGGGGGTGGGAAGCATCGCCCATGAAGGGGCTCCCCTCCGTTCGTATCGGTCGACGCTCAGTATCGGCCCGTGCGGGCCGATACCAGCGCGCTGACGTGACGTCAGTGAAGGTGCGCGTCGGCCCTCTCATAAACCCCGAGACGGTGAGGGGTTCGTCGCTCGCCGCGAGCTCAGTATGGCTCTGCCCATCGGCGCCACAGGCTCTACAGGACGGCGCCGTCCGGCACGCTCGGGGCCACGATTGTGCGATGTCGGGCCCCGGTCCGAAGGTGACGAGCCGCGGGTCCCACCTCGGATAGCGGCATATCGCCAGCCTCCTTTCGCGCCGGTACGCTCAAAAGATGAGCCTCACGTTCGTTCCGACATGAGCCTGATACTCGTCACCGGCGCTTCTGGCTACGTGGGCGGAAGGCTCGTTCCCCGACTACTCGACGAGGGGCTCGAAGTGCGGTGCCTCGTGCGCACCCCCGACAAGTTGGCGAATGCTCCCTGGGTAACGAGAGTCGAAGTGGTTCAGGGTTCGGTTGACGAACCGCTGGCGGTAGTGATGCATGGCGTCGACGCCGCTGTCTACCTCGTGCACGGCATCGGCGAGGGTCGCGACTGGGTCCTCCAGGAGTCACGCGACGCGGAGCATTTTCGTCTGGCGGCCGAGGAGGCCGGCGTCAAGCGGATCATCTACCTCGGAGGGATGGGGGCGGACGACGCCGAGTTGAGCATCCACCTGGCGAGCCGCCACGCAGTAGGACGAGCTCTCGCGGCGGGACCGATCCCGGTGACCGAACTGCGTGCCGCGGTCATTATCGGCTCCGGATCGGCGAGCTTCGAGATGCTCCGCTACCTGGTGGAGGTCCTTCCGATCATGGTCGGACCTCGCTGGGTGAAAACGCGCGCCCAGCCGATCGCGATCTCCGATGTGCTCGACTACCTCGTGAAGTCGATCATCGGCGATGAACCTTTCGCGGGCGTCGTGGAGATCGGCGGACCCGATATCGTCTCCTACGCCGAGATGATGACGATGTACGCCGAAGAGGTCGGGCTCAAACGGCGCCACGTCTTCACGGTGCCCTTCGTGACGCCACACCTCTCGAGTCTCTGGGTGGGGCTCGTCACCCCGGTGCCGGGCTCGCTCGCCCGTCCGCTCGTGGACAGCCTGATGAACGAGGTTGTCGTGCACGACCAGCGAGCGCTCGAGTTGTACGGCCCGCCCAAGCGGACGTTGCGCGAAGCGATTGGCCTAGCGCTGGGGGTGATCTCGCGCAACGAGGTACCTACGTCGTTCACCAGCGCTGACTTGGAGCCCTTTCGCAAGTACCAGACCGACCCCGACTGGTCGGGCGGTACTGAGTTGCGCGACGTGCGGGTGCGAATCACCAAGGCATCTATCGAGGATGTTTTCGCGGCCATCACCTCGCTCGGTGGCGAGAAGGGTTGGCACCGCGGCGAGTGGCTCTGGCGACTTCGGGGATTCTCCGACCTCTTCTGGGGCGGTCCGGGCCTGCGCCGCGGACGACGCCACCCGCACGAACTGCACGAGGGCGACTTCGTCGATTTTTGGAGGGTCGAGGCCATCGACGACCTGCAGCTGGTCCGGCTGCACGCCGAGATGGTGGTCCCCGGTCAGGCGTGGCTCGAGTGGACCGTCACCGCCGGCGAACTGGGTACCACCGTGACCCAACTAGCACTCTTCAAACCGCGTGGACTGCTCGGACGGGTCTATTGGTACGCGGTGACGCCCTTCCACTTCCTCGTATTCCCCGGGCTGCTCAAGGGAATCGTCCGGGATGCCGAGTCCGTCTAGAGGGTGCGCAGAATCGCGGCGTCGCCCTGTCCGCCGCCTCCGCAGAGGGCGACCACGGCCACGCCACCACCGCGACGGCGAAGTTCGAGCAGTGCGGTGAGCGCGAGTCGGGTGCCCGACATGCCCACGGGGTGGCCCAGGGCGATTGCGCCACCGTTGACGTTGAGCTTGGCCCCGTCGATGCCGAGGTCGTCGCACGAGGCGAGCCCCACCGCGGCGAAGGCCTCGTTGATCTCGATCAGGTCCAGACCCTTCACGTCGAGCCCGGCCTTCTTCGCGGCCTGGAGGATGGCGTTCGCGGGCTGGGCGAGCAGTGACGCGTCGGGCCCGGCTACCTGCCCGTAGCTGACGAGCTCACCGATCGGCGTCAACCCTAACTGGGCGGCGCGCTCGGCCGACATGACCAGGAGCGCAGCGCCGCCGTCGGAGATCTGCGAGGCATTGCCGGCGGTGATCGTGCCGTCCTTCTCGAAGGCCCCGCGCAACTGGCCCAGCGATTCGATCGTCGTCTCGACGCGCACGCCCTCGTCAGTCGCGGCCATCACGGGGTCACCCTTGCGCTGGGGGACTGCGACGGGCACGATCTCCTCAGCGAACTTGCCCGAGGCAATCGCCGCCGCGGCCAGTTGGTGGCTGCGCGCGGAGAACTCGTCCTGGCGGGCCCGGCTGATCCGCCCGGCGTTGTAGCGCTCGGTGGCGAGCCCCATGGCGCATTGGTCGAAGGCGCACGTGAGACCGTCGAACATCATTGAGTCGATCACCTTCTGGTCGCCAAGTCGGTAGCCCGCCCGGGCGCCGGGCAGCAGGTACGGCGCGTTGGTCATCGACTCCATGCCACCGGCGACGACGATATCGGCCTCGCCCGCACGAATCATGAGGTCCGCCAGGTAGAGCGTCTGAAGTCCGGAGAGGCAGACCTTGTTGATCGTGGTGGCGTTGACGGTCATCGGGATGCCGCCCTTCACGGCCGCCTGGCGTGCGGTGATCTGTCCCTGGCCGGCCTGGATCACCTGGCCCATCAAGACGAGGTCTATCGTCGCGGGGTCGACTCCAGTAGCGTCCAGGACGCCCTTGATCGCCGCACCTCCGAGCTCTTGAGCGCTCAACGACGCGAAGGCCCCGGAGAGCTTGCCAATGGCGGTGCGTTTCCCAGCGACGATGACACTGCGTGACATGTGGTCTCCTCCACTCGACTTGCACTCACCAGGGCCACTTTAGACGGTGGTTTCGCCGTCCCCCGTAGGCCCGACACCGCCGCCGAACCTCGCGTGTCGCCCGCCGCCTGCCGGGTGGCTCAGCGCGCGCGAGCGAGGGCCAACGATGTCGGATGGCTGGTCGGCAGGACGGCCTCGACGTGAGTTCCTTCGCCGACGTGCGAGACCACGTACAACGTGCCGCCGAGCATCTTGGCGCGCTCGTGCATGCCGACCAGTCCGAGGGACACCGATTCGGCGCCCGCTGGACGTACGGTGCCGGGGTCGAAGCCCCTGCCGTCGTCGTAGATGTCGAGGTTGAGTGACTCGGCCTCGAACTCGACCGTCACCTGGAGACGAGTGGGTTCGCCGTGGCGCACGGCGTTGCGAAGGGATTCCTGGACGATGCGAAAGGCGCCCAGTTCAACGTCGGGAGCCAGTCGGCCCGCCGGCCCAATCACGGTCAACTGGATCGACACGCCGTCGTCGTCCTCGATGTCCGCCACGAGGCTCGAGAGCGCCGCGGCGAGGCCCAGTTGGTCGAGGGCCGGCGGCCTGAGGTCACGCGCCAGCGTGCGCAGACGCGTCGCCGCTTCGAGGGCCTGGGTCCGAGCTTCGCCCAGACCCTCGGCGACGTCGTGGGGGACCCCGTCGGTCGTGGACAGCACTTCGAGACGGCGCGCGAGGTGCAAGAAGAGCTGCAGGGGCTCGTCATGGAGCTCGCGCGCCAACTGACGACGCTGGTCCTCATCGACCTGCATGACGTGCTGGGCGAAGTGCCGGGTGCGGCGCTCTTCGCTGCGCTCCTCCGTCACGTCCTCGAAGTTGAGCTGGCGTCGTTGGA
>JAYSQJ010000082.1:0-22304 GCA_043721635.1 Acidimicrobiales bacterium
GCACGACCCTCGAGTCGCGCGTGCAGGTGCCGTCACGCCACGACCACGTGGCCGCGCTCGTGCGCGAATCGGTGAGCGTCCTGCACGCCGAGCAGCCGACGCTCGACGGCGAGCAGGTCTTCATCGGCGGCTCGTCCAAGGTCGCCCAGGTCTTCGACGGCGTCGAGACCGTCCGCCAGGTGCTGTCGATTCTCGAACAAGAGCTGCTCGTGGTGTCGCTCGTCCAGGACATCCTCGACCAGGGGCTGTCGGTCGCCATTGGCTCCGAGCACGGCTTCGAGCCCCTCTCGGCCTGCGCGGTGATTGTCGCGCCGGTAATGGTCGACGGTCTTCCGGCCGGGGCGGTCGGACTGCTCGGGCCGACGCGCATGAAGTACCGTGAGGCTCTGGCCGCCGCCGAGGTGGTGTCGGCGCATCTGACGCGCCACTTCGGGGGAGAGGACGACCGTGGCTAATCCCGACCTGTACGCGGTGCTCGAAGTCGAGCCGACCGCGTCGCTCGAGGAATTGAAGCGGGCCTACCGGCGCCTGGCGCGCAAGTACCACCCCGACTCGAACTCGGGCGACGCGACGTCCGAGGCCCACTTTAAGGAAGTCTCCCAGGCGTACGAGATCCTGTCGGACCCCGAGCGCCGGGCCAACTACGACCGTTTCGGCTCGGACGCCGGCGCCGGCGGCAGCCCCTTCGGCGCCAACTCGGTTCAGGACATCTTCGACATGTTCTTCGGCGGCATGGGCGGCCACGGCACGCCGCGCCGCGGGCCCCAGCCGGGCCCCGACGCCGAGATCTCACTCGACATCACCCTTGACGACGCCGCCTTCGGCGCGAGCCACGAGGTCACCGTGACGCTGCCGCACCGTTGCGCCACCTGCGACGGGTCGGGCTGCGCGCCCGGAACCTCGCCGATCACGTGTCTCGAGTGCGCCGGCACCGGTGAGGTCCGCCGCGTGCGAAATTCGATCCTGGGCCAGATGGTGACCTCCATGGCCTGCACTCGCTGCCACGCCATGGGTTCGCGCATCGACTCGCCCTGCGAGGACTGTCGCGGCGACGGACGGCGCAACGAGTCCACGACGCTCACGGTCCAGGTACCCGCCGGCGTCGAGGACGGCTCGACGATGCGCCTGAGCGACCGCGGACCGGCCGGCGTGCGCGGCGGGGCGAACGGGCGACTCTTCGTCCACCTGGCGGTGAGGCCCGACCCCCGGTTCGAGCGCCACGGCGACGACCTGCACCACGAGGCGCACGTCGCCTTCACCCAGGCGGTGCTCGGCGCCTCGATCGAGGTGCCGACGCTGCGCGAGACGCACGTCATCGACGTGGCTCCGGGCAGCGCCCAGGGGACGGTGCACCGCCTGCGCCACGAGGGGGTGGCGCACCTGCACGGCCGCGGTCGTGGCGACCTCTTCGTACACCTGGTGGTGGACGTGCCGACTGAGCTCGACGCGACCTCCGACGAACTGTTGCGCCGGTTGGCCGAACACCGCGCCGAGGCGGTGCACGAGCCGACCGCCGGACTGTTCCAGCGCCGTCGCGGGGCGAAGAAGTGATCCTGTCCGAATGGCCCCGTCGGGTCGCGGCGTTGGGCCAGTTCCGTGTCGACGACCCGCAGGCCCCCGTCCTCGCGACGCTCGACGAGCACCACCTGCGCACGGTGCTGCGCGCGCGCAGCGGCGAAGAGATCGTCGTGACGGACGGTCGCGGATCGTGGTCGCTCTGCGAGGTCGGCGACGTGGGGTTGCACCGCGTCTCGCCCGTGCACGCCGACCCCGCGACAATCGAGACGACGCTCTACCTCGCGCCCCTGAAGGGGGACCGCAGCGAGTGGGCGGTCGCCAAGGCGACCGAGGTCGGCGTGAGCCGCATCGTGCCGCTGGTGAGCGAGCGACTGGTCGTAAAGTTCAAGGGCGAGGTGCGCGACAAGATCGTGGCGCGGTGGCGGCGCATCGCCGCCGAGACCGCCGGGCAGTGCCGGCGGACCTTCGACCTCGTCGTGGACGACCCGGTACGAGTCGGTGACGTCCCGGTGGACGTCGCGGTCGCGGCCTTTGACGGTGACCCCGACTGGCGCGGCGTGACGGCGGTGGCGATCGGGCCCGAAGGCGGCTGGGCGCCCGGCGAGTGGACCGACGAGCGACGCCGGGTCGTACTCGGACCGACGGTGCTGCGCGGCGAGACGGCCGGGGTGCTCGCCGCGGCGCTGCTCGCCTTCGGCGCTGGTGGCTGGGGATTTACCATCGACGGTCAGCACGATGGGTAATGATGAGAGCAATACATGAGTGAGTGCCTGTTCTGCAAGATCGTCGCGGGGGAGATCCCGTCGAAGCCAGTAGCCCAAAGCGACACCGCGTACGCGTTCTACGACATTGCACCCCAGGCCCCAGTGCACGTGCTGGTCGTGTCCAAGGCCCACATCACCAGCGCCGACGAGATCGCGAGCACGCACGGCGGCGTCGTGGACGACCTGGTGCTGCTCGCCCAGGAGGTCGTCGAGCTCGAGGGGGTGCGCGACAGCGGCTACCGCCTCGTCATGAACGTCGGGCGCGACGGCCAGATGACCGTGGCGCACCTCCACATGCACGTGCTCGGCGGACGGCGAATGGAGTGGCCACCCGGATGACCTTTGATGCCACGGCCCGAGAGGCCCTCACGGCGACCACCTTCGTTCCCAACACCCACCTGATGTCCGGACTGCTCGGACCACGCGACGAGCACCTGCGCGTCGTCGAGCGGTCGTTCCCGAACTCGAAGATCCGCGTGCAGGGCAACCAGATCTCGGTGTCGGGCCCCGATGCGGCGAAGGTGCTGCGGCTCTTCGACGAGCTGGTGCTGGTACTCGAGAGCGGCCAGGCCCTGGACCCGACGAAGATCGCGCGCACGATCGACATGGTCGACGACGACCTGCGACCGAGCGAGGTCCTGCGCCACGAAGTGGTGCGCGGCGCCAAGGGCAAGGCGATCCGCCCCTCGACGGCCGGTCAGAAGCGCTACACCGACGCAATCGACTCGTCGATCATCACCTTTGGGATCGGTCCGGCCGGCACCGGCAAGAGCTACCTCGCGGTCGCCCAGGCCGTCCAGGCGCTGCACCGCCGCCAGGTCCAGCGCATCGTGCTGACCCGGCCGGCCGTCGAGGCCGGCGAGCACCTCGGCTTCTTGCCGGGTGATCTCATGGCCAAGGTTGACCCCTACCTGCGCCCGCTCTACGACGCGCTCTACGACATGGTCGGACCCGAGGGCGCCCAGCGCCTCATCGCCAACGGCACGATCGAGGTGGCGCCGCTCGCATTCATGCGCGGTCGGACACTCAACGACTCGTTCATCATCCTCGACGAGGCCCAGAACACGACGCCCGAGCAGATGAAGATGTTCCTCACCCGGATCGGCTTCAATTCCAAGGCCGTCGTCACCGGCGACGTGACCCAGGTCGACCTCAACGGCAAGCACAGCGGGCTCGCGACCATCGAGAAGATCCTGTGGAACATCGAGGGCATCAGCTTCATCCACCTCGGGGCGAAGGACGTCGTGCGCCACCGCATCGTGGCCGACATCGTCGCCGCGTACGAACAGCAGCCATGACCATCGACATCTACGCTGCCGACGAGCAGCACGACCACGACATCGACCTCGAGCGATGGGTCTCGCTCGCGAACGCGGCGCTGACCGACGAGGGCGTGCGCGGGCTGTGCGAGGTGTCGCTGATCTTCCTCGACGAGCCGGCGATCACGGCACTGAACCACCAGTTCATGGGCCAGGCCGGCCCGACCGACGTGCTGAGTTTCCCCATCGACAACGAGCCCGAGCCGACCGGTCGCGTGCCCGATTCGGGGGGCACCGGGCCGGGCGAGCCGGCGCCGCCCGAGATCCCCCAGCTCATCGGCGACATCGTGATCTGTCCCGCGGTCGCCGCTCGCAACGCGACCGAGCACGAGTGCTCCTTCGACGACGAGCTGGCGCTGCTCATCGTGCACGGCGTGCTGCACCTGCTCGGCTGGGACCACGCGGCCGACGAGGAGGCCGAGCGGATGGAGGCGCGCGAGCGGGTGCTGCTCGCGCGTCACTACCGGGCGGTCGCGTCGTGATCGCCGCCAACTGGACGGCCAGCGACACCTACCTTGGCGTCACGGTCGTCGTGCTGCTCGTGCTGTCGGGCTTCTTCGCGCTGGCCGAGACCTCGCTCGTGCGGATGAACAAGTCGCGGGCCCGCTCGCTGCGCGACCAGGGCCGCCACGGCGCCAAGGCCCTCGTGGCGCTGTCGGAGTCGCCCGAGAAGTTCCTCAACCCGCTGCTCTTGCTGGTCCTCATCTGCCAGCTGGTCTCGGCGACGATGGTCGGCGTACTCGCCGGGCGGCTCTTCGGCGCGGCCGGGGTCTTCGTCGCGACGCTGGGTGAGGTCGTCGTGATCTTCGTGATATTCGAGGCCATCCCGAAGAACTTCGCCGTCCAGCACCCCGACTCGGCGGCGCTCCTGACCGCTCCGGTGGTGGGACGGATCCTGCGGTTCTGGCCGATCAAGTGGATCTCGAGCCTGCTGCTCGCGATCGCCGACTTCGTCATTGGCTGGTTCGGCGAGACCGGCCGGCGCCACCGGATGACCGAGTCCGAGGTCCTCGCCATGGCCGACGTCGCCCACGAGGACGAGGCCATTGAGTCCGACGAGCGCAACTTCATCCGCTCGGTCATTGAGTTCGGCGACACCATCGTGCGCGAGGTAATGGTCCCGCGCGTCGACATGGTCGACCTCGCCGACACCGCGACCGTGCGCGACGCGCTCGAGCTCGCCATTGAGTCCGGACGCTCGAGGATCCCGGTGCTCGGCGGGGGCGTCGACGACGTGGTCGGGATGGTGAACCTGCGCCGATTGGCCGGTCTCGTCGCCGACGGCCTGGGCGCCGACCTGGTCCGTGACCACATGGGCCAGCCCCACTTCGTCCCCGAGACCAAGCGGGTCGCGTCGCTGCTGGGTGAGATCCGTCACGCCAAGACCCACCTCTTTGTCGTCGTGGACGAGTACGGCGGCACGGTCGGGCTGGTCACGCTGGAGGACGTGCTCGAGGAGCTCGTCGGCGAGATCACCGACGAGTCCGACCCCTCCATCGAGGAGGAGGACGAGCGCACCATCGAGCAGGGCATCGAGCTGAGTGGGCGCATGAACATCGACGACGCCAACGAGGACTACGGGCTCGCGCTGCCCAAGGAGGGGTGGGACACGGTCGGCGGACTCGTGCTCGACCTCGCGGGCGGGGTGCCCGAGGTGGGCGACGTCTACGCCACCGACCACTACCGCCTGACGGTGGTGCGCCTCGAGGGCCGGCGCATCGAAGAGGTGCTCGTCGAGCCGCTCGGCGAGTCGTGACCCGCTCGGGCTTCGCGGCGATCCTCGGTCGCCCCAACGTCGGCAAGTCGACGTTGCTGAACCAGGTCGTCGGCACCAAGGTGTCGATCACCGCGGCCTCGCCCAACACGACGCGCCAGGCCATCCGGGGCATCCTCACCGAGGACGACGTTCAGGTGATCTTCGTCGACACGCCGGGCATCCACCGGCCGAAGACCTCGCTGGGCGGGCGGCTGAACGAGACGGCCAAGGCCGCGGCCGGCGGCGTCGACGTGATTCTCGCGGTGATCGAGGCCAGTGCCGCGATCGGGCCGGGCGACCGCCACGTCATTGCCACGATGCTCTCGAACGCGCGCGGCGCGCGCGGCCCCCAGCCGTGCCTCGTCGTGAACAAGATGGACCGCACGGGCAAGGAAGGCGTCGCCGCGCAATTGATTGCCGCCACGCAGGCCGTCGCCGAGGTCGCCCAGGAGTTGACGCTCGAAGAGGCCGCGAACCGGGTCGAGTACTTCGCGGTCTCGGCCAAGACGGGCGAGGGGACCCCGGCGCTGATCGACTACGTCAAGGGGCTGATGCCGGAGTCGCCCTTCCTCTTCCCCGAGGACGAGGTCTCCGACGTCCCCGAGGCGATGTGGGTGGCCGAGCTCGTGCGCGAACAGCTGGTGCGAAAGACCAAGCAGGAGCTGCCGCACTCGATCCATTGCCGGGTGATCGAGTTCGAGTGGCCCCACATCATCGTGGAGATCCTCGTCGAGCGCGAGTCCCAAAAGGGCATGGTCATCGGCAAGGGCGGCGCGCTCTTGAAGGACGTCGGCATCGCCGCGCGGCGCCAGCTGCCCGAGGGCTGCTTCCTCGAGCTAAAGGTCTCCGTCGAGCCCGGATGGCAGAAGCGAGAAGACATTCTGGACCGGTTCGGGTACTAGGGCGCGGTCCAGGGCGTCGCGCTTCTGCGCGGCCCGGTGGCGCAGCGCGTTCACGGTGATGAAGGCGGCGACCAGTACCGCGACGATGCCGAGCGCGGTCGTTGGGAGCCCGACGTACTTCAGTCCGCTGAGCAGGACGACGCCGGTGATAACGCGCCGCAGCAGGTAGCCGTTCGACCGCGACGACATCAGCGAGCCGACGATGACCATGGGGACGCTGCCGATGATGATCGACGTCGTCAGCGAGAAATTGACGTGGCCGAAGACGAGCGCCCCGAGCGTGGCGCTCAGCGTCAGGGGCAGCGACTGGGCCAGGTCGGTGCCGACGAGGTGGTCGTTGCGCAACGTGGGGTAGACCATGACGAGCAGCACCAGGATCAACGAGCCCGCGCCGACCGAGGTCAGACCGACCATGAAGCCGCCGACGGCCCCGACGACGACCGTCGGCAGGCGTCGAACGGGGACGTGGTCGGTGCCCTTGGGCGTCGCCTCGATGAATATCGAACGGTAGAGGATCGCGAGCGCCCCGATGATCAGCGCCGAGCCGAGCAGGATCTGCAGCTGGTGCTCAGCGGCGGTGCTCTGGCCCATGAGGTGCATGACGTAGGTGCCGAGGAAGGCCGCGGGCACCGATCCGAGGCAGAGGAACTTCACGACGTCGGAGTTGACGGTCCGCCGGCTCCAGTGGATCGCCACGCCGGCCGGCTTCATGAAGAGCGCCGCCATAAGGTCCGACGCGATGGCCGCCGACGGCGTGACGCCGAAGAGCAGGACGAGCATCGGCGTCATGAGGGCGCCGCCGCCCATGCCGGTCAGCCCGACCAGCAGGCCGACGACGGCGCTACCGAGGACGAGGTAGAGGTCAATGTGCACGAGGTCTCCGTCGAAAGAACAATATCTAGTGAAATAATAGTCTATTAGACCGATTCGAGGTGCGCTGGCATCCCTATAAAAGAGTGGGTTTGGACTCTACAGGCGCAGTTCGGCGAGAAACGCCTCGACCTGGGACCGGTCCCGGGTCCGCTTCATCGGGGGGAGCTTCTTGAACATGGCTGACTTGTAGCTCGATTCGGCCAGCCTCGTGTCGAGTACCGCGACCACGCCGCGGTCGGTGCGGTTGCGGATCAGCCGGCCGACTCCCTGGGCGAGCAGCATCGTGGCCCGGGGTAAGTCGACCTCGTAGAAGGGACGCTCGGACTTGGCCCGGCGGGCCTCGGCCAAGGGGTCGTTGGGCACCGCGAACGGCAGACGGTCGATCGTCACCAGGCTGAGCGAGTGGCCCGGGACGTCGATGCCCTGCCAAAAGCTCGTCACCGCGAAGAGGCTCGCCTCAGCGCTGTCGCGGAACTCCTCGATGATGCGTTGGCGTGAGAGGGTGCCCTGGACCAGGACCTCGGTCGAGAGGCGCGGGGTGACCGCCTCGGCCACCCGGTTCATCACCGCGCGGTTCGTGAAGAGCGCGAGCGTGCGTCCGCCGGCCGCGGTGATGAGCGACACCAGCTCGTCGATGATCGCCGCCTCGGCGCCGGGGGCGTTGCGCCCGGGGAAGTCCTGGGGCACGTAGAGCAGTGAGTTGCTCGCGTAATCGAAGGGGCTGTCGAGGTGCTGGACCGCCACACCGTCGAGGCCGAGGCTCTTGGGCAGGGTGTCGGGGATCGTGGCGCTCGTCAGCACCGCCGTCACCGATCGCCAGAGGTCGTCGCGCAGTCGCGGCCCGACGTCGACGAGCGAGATCTCCACGTCCACCTCGCGGTCGCGCTTGGCGAGGTACAAGAGCTCACCGTCTCGGACCCGGCTGATCCGCTCGAGGTCGTTGCCGAGGTGGATCGCCGGGCCGAGGGTGCGAACCTTTCGAGCCTCGGCCTCGGGTCCGTTGGTGGAGAGCGCGCGCAGCCCCTCGATGATCGCGATCACGAGCTCGTTGGCGCGCGCGAGATGCCGCGCGCACTCCTCGTCGAGCCCCGTCAGCTCGTCGCGGTCGAACTGGGACGCGAGCGCGGCGGCTAGTCGGTCGGCGACGGTGGCGAGCTCGAGGCCCCGCTCGGCGAACTCGGCACCGAGCACCGGTCGCGCGGCGCCGGCGAGGGCGCGCAGCCGTGTGGCGTTGAGCGACGTGCCAAGCAGCGTCGCGAAGATGTCGAGGATCTCGTGGGCCTCGTCGAAGACGACGAACTCGTGGCTGGGCAGCAGCATCGAGCCCGAGGCGAGGTGCGAGGCGTAGAGGTGGGTGTTGACGATCAGGATCGAGCTCTCGGCCGCCCGGTCCTTCGCCAGCTCGTGGAAGCAGTTATGCCCCTGGGGGCACCGCGAACGTCCCAGGCACTCCTGGGGCGTGACCGACAGGCCACGCCACGCGCGCTGGTCGACCTCGAAGGCCAACTCGTCGCGGTCGCCACTCACGGTGTCGCTCGACCAGCGAAGGATCCGGCGCATCTGCTCGGCGACGCCCCGGGGCACGTCCGAGCCGTCGTCGAAGCTCAGCTGCGCGGCCCCGCTGACGCTCTGCGCCCGATTCCGACAGAGGTAGTTCTGCTTGCCCTTTAAGACGGCAACGCGCACGCCGGGCGCGTGGGCCGCGACCATCGGGGCGTCTTTACCGGCCAGCTGGTCCTGGAGGTTCTTGGTGGCGGTGGCGATGACGACCCGCTGGCCCGACATCGCGGCCGGTACCAGATAGGCGAGCGACTTGCCAATGCCGGTGCCGGCTTCGATCACCGCGCTCTCGCGGCGCGAGAGCGCGGTCGCCACCGCGCGGACCATCTCTCGCTGGCCCTCGCGGCTCTCACCGCCACCGGGCAGGTCGCGGGTGATCAGGTCGAGCAGGTCCAGTGCGCGCTCGGCGTCGATCGCCACCACGTCCTCGTCGAGCTGAACGCCCGACTCAACGTCAGGTTCGATGTAGGCGGCGTCGTCGTCGGGGTCGTAACTCTGCACCATTCGACCCTAGGGGTTGGCGCCGAATGGTTCGCGAGAACGACGAACTAGGTTTTGTATGTGCCCGATCCCCGTCCGACCCCGCTTCCCGCGTCGATCGACCCGGGAAGCGTGCCCCACCACGTGGCGGTGGTGATGGACGGTAACGGCCGCTGGGCGCAGCGTCGGGGACTGGCGCGCACCGAGGGCCACGGCGCCGGCGAGGAGGCGCTGCTCGACACCACCTACGGCGCGCTGTCGATCGGCGTGCGGGTGCTCACCGTCTACGCGTTCTCCACCGAGAACTGGCGCCGGCCGATCGACGAGGTCCGCTACCTCATGAACTTCAACCAGGGCCTGCTGCAGCGCCGCCAGCACGAGCTGCACGACCAGGGCGTGCGAATCACCTTCTCGGGTCGGCGAGACTGGCGCGTACCCAAACGGGTGCTGCGCAACATGGACGAGGCGGCCGCCTTGACGAGGGCCAACAAGGTCATGACGCTCAACATCGCCTTTAACTACGGCGGCCGAGCCGAGATCGTGGACGCGGTCCAGCGCCTCGTCGCCGACGGGGTCGCCGCCGGCAAGGTCGACGAGAAGGCCATCCGTCAGCGGCTCTACCATCCTGAGATCCCCGACCCGGACTTGGTGATCCGCACGTCGGGGGAGTACCGGATCTCGAACTTCCTACTCTGGGAGATGGCCTACTCCGAGCTCGTGTTCACCGAGGTGCTGTGGCCGGATTTTCGCCGCGAGCACCTCTTTGAGGCGGTGGAGGAGTACCAGCAGCGCGAGCGCCGCTTCGGGGGCCTCGACAAATGATGACGCGCATCGTGCTCGTGTTCGCCGGCCTCGTCTACGTCTTCTTATGGGTGGTGGCCGCTCACGGCGCGACCGGCCTGGTGGCTCCGCTCCTGATCCCGGTGGTGCTTGCGGTCATGGTCGCGCTCGGGGTGGCCCTCAACCGGTTCGTTGGCATCACGCCGCGCCGGCCGCACTTCGACGACCGAGACGACGAGAAGGAGACGTGAGGGAACTGCGCGACGACGCGGTAGTACTGCGGACCTACAAGTCCGGTGAGTCCGACCGGGTGGCGGTGCTCTGGACCCACCACCACGGGAAGGTCCGCGTCCTCGCCAAGGGCATCCGAAAATCGACGAGCCGGCTCGGCGGGAACCTCGAGACGCTGGCCTACGTGGACGTCGACCTGGTGAAGACCCGCGGGGACTTCTACATCGCGCGCCACGTCGCGCACCGCGAACGCCTGACGACGCTGCGCTCCTCGTACGGCCGCATCAACGCGGGCTACGCGGTCGTCGAGGTCGTCGACGCGATCCCCTCGGACGACGTCGCCGACGAGGGAATCTTCGAGCTGGTCGCCCGGGTCCTGCTCACCCTGGACGACGAGGACTTCAACCCGGCGCTGGTGCCGGCGTCGTTCTACTTCAAGCTGCTCGCCCACGACGGCTCCGAGCCGGTCGTCAACCGGTGCGTCAACTGCGCGCGCGCGGGCCCGCTCGTGGCCTTCGACGCCCAGGTCGGCGGCACGCTCTGTCCCGACTGCCGCTCGGGCACGTCGATCTCGCCCGAGGCGCTCCTCTTGGTACAACGCATCCTCGGGGGCGACCTCGCGGCCGTGCTGCGCCAGGATCCGCCGGCTGGGTCGGGCGAGGTGATGGCGCTCTCTCTCGACGCCATCGAGGCCCACTTCGGCCGTCGCCTGCGAGCGGCCCGCTCGACGCCGCCGCTCGCGCCCCCTTCCGTGGGAGGCTGACGTGGCCACCGACGTCCTCACCGGCGCCGACGAGAACATCGCGCGTCCCTTCGGCGTCTACGTCCACGTGCCCTTCTGCGCGCACCGCTGCGACTACTGCGCCTTCGCGACCTACGCCGACCGCGACCATCTGATGGCCGACTACGTGGAGGCGGTGGTGACCGAGATCGCCCGGGCCCGCGACGCCGGGCTGACTGACGCGACGTCGGTCTTCTTCGGCGGGGGAACCCCGTCGCGACTCGCGCCCGAGCAGCTCCTGACGATCCTCGACGCGATTCCCCGTTCACCCGACGCCGAGGTCACCGTCGAGTGCAACCCCGAGGACGCCAGCGTCGAGCGACTGGTCGACTATCGCGCCGGAGGGGTGAACCGCATGAGCTTCGGCGTGCAGTCGACGCGTCCGGCCGTGCTCGCCGATCTCGGTCGGCGCCACGGGACAATGGCTCACGAGGAGGTGTCGAGGGCCGTGCACGAGGCCGGTTTCGCGACGTGGAACATGGACCTCATCGTCGGCTCGCGCGCCGAGACGCTCGTCGACGTGCAGCGCACGCTCGACGACCTGTTGGGCCTCGAGTTCGCCCCGCCTCATATCAGCTGCTACGCGCTCACCCCCGAGCCGGGTACGCCACTCGGCCAGGACCCGAGGCGCCACCCCGACGAGGACGCGACCGCCGACGCCTACGACCTCGTCGGACGGGTCCTCGAGATCCACGGCTACCAGTGGGAGGAGATCTCCAACTGGGCCAAACCCGGCCACGAGTGCCGACACAATCACGTCTACTGGGACCAGGACGACTACGCGGGCTTCGGCTCGGCCGCCCATTCGCACCGTCAGGGTCGGCGCTACTGGAACGTGCGCACGCCCGAGCGCTACATCGCGATGGTGCGCGCGGGTACGGCGCCCCTCGGCGGCGAGGAGACGCTCGACGAGCGCACGAGGGACTTCGAGCGCGACTCGCTGTCGCTGCGCACGAGCCGGGGAGTGCCGGTCGAGGCCTTCGCGTCGCTCGACGAGATCGCCCACCTGGTAGCCGTGCGCGACGGCCGGGTGACGCTCGCGCCAAACGGCCGACTGCTCGCCAACCAGGTGATCGTGCGGCTGAGGAGCGCGGACTAGTCCGGTAGCCTTGGGCGATGGATTCTGCGCCCGCACCCGACCCTGATCTGCTCGACAAGGTCACCAATCTGGCCAAGCGCCGCGGGTTCATCTTCCAGTCGGCCGAGATCTACGGCGGCTTCCGCTCGACCTACGACTATGGCCCGCTCGGCGTCAACATGCTGCGCAACGTCAAGCAGGCGTGGTGGCGCTCGATGGTCCAGACGCGCACCGACATCGTGGGGCTGGACGCGGCGATCCTGGGCCCCCCGGCCGTCTGGGCGGCCTCGGGCCACCTCGAGACCTTCACCGACCCGCTCGTGGACTGTCGCAAGTGCCAGGAGCGCTGGCGCGCCGACAAGATCGACGGGATCTGCCCGAACTGCGGCGCGGACCAGTTCACCGAGCCGCGGGCCTTCAACCTGATGTTCAAGACCCAGGCCGGACCCGTCGAGGGTGACGGCGCCACGGCCTACCTGCGCCCCGAGACGGCCCAGGGCATGTTCACGAACTTCGCCAACGTGCTCGCCACGACCAGGAAGAAGCCGCCCTTCGGGATTGCCCAGATCGGCAAGTCGTTCCGCAACGAGATCACCCCGCAGAACTTCGTGTTCCGCACTCGAGAGTTTGAGCAGATGGAGATGGAGTACTTCGTGCCCCCGGCCGAGGCCGAGCAGTGGTACCGGTACTGGATCCAGACCCGCTACGACTGGTACCTCGACCTCGGGATCCCCGAGGCGCTGCTGCGACTGCACGAGCACGACGCGGCTGACCTCTCGCACTATTCGCGCGGCACGACCGACGTCGAGTTCGCCTACCCCTGGGGCTGGGACGAGCTCGAGGGCGTGGCCAATCGCGGCGACTACGACCTCACCCAGCACTCGAGGGCGTCGGGCACGAGGCTCGAGTTCTTCGACCAGGCCTCCAACGAGCGCTACACGCCCTACGTCATAGAGCCGGCGGCCGGGGCGACGCGCGCGATGATGGCCTTCCTCCTCGCCGCCTACCACGAGGACGAGGTCGAGGGGGAGTCGCGCACGGTGCTACGACTCGACTGGCGCCTCGCGCCCTACCAGGTGGCCGTGCTGCCGCTCTCGAAGAAACCCGAGCTCGAGGGCGTCTCGCGCGACGTCCTTTCCCTACTCCAGCCCCACTTCATGTGCGACTACGACGTCACCCAGTCGATCGGCCGGCGCTACCGGCGCCAGGACGAGGTCGGCACGCCCTACTGCGTCACGGTCGACTTCGACACGCTCCAGGACCGCGCGGTGACCGTGCGAGACCGCGACACGACCGAGCAGGTCCGCGTGGCCATCGACGATCTCCTGGCCAGTCTGGTCGAGCGCACGGGGGCCTAGCCGTGGACGGCGACGGTCGGGGCCTGCGATTCGGCTCCGTCGCCGAACAGTACGACGCCGTTCGGCCGCCGCCGCCTCCGGGTGCGGCCGAGTGGCTCGGCGACGTGGCCGGCCTTCAAGTCCTCGAAGTCGCTGCCGGCACCGGACTGTGGACCCGGTTCCTGCTGTCGCACGGTGCCCGGGTCACCGTCGTCGAGCCGACGACGCAATGCGCGCCGTGCTCGAGCGGCAAAGTCCTGACGTGGTCTCGCTGGCCGGACACGCCGAGCAACTACCCTGCGCCGACGTGCGCTTCGACGCGGTGCTCGTCTCGTCGGCCTGGCACTGGTTCGAGCAGCCGGCGGCGAGCATCGAGATCGCACGGGTGCTGCGTGACGGCGGACCCCTCATCGTCGTGTGGAACGGCTTCAGCCGTGAGGTCGCGTGGGTTGACGCGCTCACCTCGTTGCGCGACCGGTCCAACGACGGGTTCGCGCGGCCCCGTGGTTGGTCGGCCGACCTGTCGGCCGACGGACCCTTCGTCGACGCCCACGACTTCACCCTCGATTGGACGTGGCGTCGCAGCGTCGAGGAGCTCGTGTCGCTCTTCGGTACCTACTCGGCGGCCATCGTGTGCACCGACGAGCAGCGCCACGAGTTGGAGGACGAACTTCGACGCCGCCTCGAGGGGTACGTGGCGAACGGATCCGTCGACGTGCCAATGACGCTTCGTGGAACGATCGCCGCCCGACGCCTGCGCTGATCAGGCCGCCGGTCGTGGCGCGCGCCACCAGAGGGCGGGCACCAGGAGCCCGAGCCCGAAGAAGGCGCCGAGCGAGCACACGCCACCCCAGCCGTAGGTCGCGTAGAGCTGGCCCGCCGCGTACGAGCCAATGGAGGCGCCCGTGAAGCAGCACACCATGTAGGCGCTCGTGATACGGCTGCGCGCGCCGGCCGCCAGCGAGTAGATGATCGACTGATTCGAAATCTGCATACCTTGCATCCCGGCGTCGAGGACCATGATGCCGAGCGCCATTGCCCAGAACGAGTGGCGGCCGGTCCAGAGTCCCGCGAAGGCGGCCAGGAAGAGCAATGCCGCGGCGATTGTGGTGCGCTGAGTGCGCTGTTGGTCGGCGTGGTGACCGGCCACGTTGGCCGCCGTCACGCCGGCGACGCCGAACAGCCCGAACAGCCCGATCACCGCATTGGAGTAGTGGAAGGGCGCGCCAGAGAGGTGGAACGAGAGCGTGGTCCACATCGCGCTGAAGCCCGCGAACACCAGACCACCGAACCAGGCCCGACGGCGAAGCTCGCGTTCGGTCACGAGGAGCAAGAACGATCCGACGACGAGCGACCAGTACGTGACGCGTTGACGCACGGCCTCCTCGGGCAGGACCCTGCCCAGGACCAGGGCCATCGCCACGAGCAACGCCGCGGCCGTCCAGTAGACGGTGCGCCAGCTGGCCGCCTGGGCGACCAGCCCCGACACCGTTCGCGAGAGGAGGATGCCCACGAGCAGCCCGCTCATGACCCTGGCGATCACCCGACCGCGCTGGTCGGGCTCGGCGAGGTCGGCCGCGAAAGGGATGATGACTTGCCCACCGACCGACGAGAGGCCGATGACGAACGTGACGAGGGCGAGCAACGTGAACGACGTCAGCGTCGCCCCGATCGCCATCAAGACGGCCGATAGCAAGAAGATGCCGACGACGAGTCGCCGCCGAGCGATGAGGTCGCCCAGGGGGACGACGAAGGCGAGGCCGATCGCGTAGCCGACCTGGGTGAAGGTGATGAGCAGCGACGCGCTCGCCGCGCCGACGTGGAAGTCCCGGGTCATCTGGTGCAACAGGGGCTGGAGGTAGTAGAGGTTGGCGACGATGACGCCCGTCGCGACCGCCATCGTCGTGACGAGGCCTCTGCCGAGAGGATTCGTCGTCATCGGAGCTGTCTCGGTGGTCATCGCCTCGTCCTCGGTCGATTCGAGGCTACCGGTCGACGTCGTTGGTGGCGTCGGACTCAGGGCACGTTCGACGGCAGCGAATACGTCACCTGCGCCTTGGCGACGAGTTCCGTCGTACCCCTTGAAAAGAGTTCGACGTCAGTGACGGCCAACTTGCGACCGAGCTTCAAGAGTCGCGCGCGGGCCATGAGGTCGGTAAGTTGGGGCTTGCGCAGGAAGTCAATATGCAGGCTCGTCGTGACGGCCAAGAGCACCGGTCCGACCTCGGCCATGATGACGAGCCACGCCGCGGTGTCGGCGAGCATCATCATGGTCGGACCCGACAGTGTGCCGCCTGGTCGGCCGTGGCGCTCGCTGATGGGCAGGCTCACGATGACGACGTCGCCGTGCGCCTCTTCAACGTGGGCGACCTCGGACTGGGGGAAGGCGCCGTCGAGAATCTTCTGGAGCTCATCAACGCCCAGGCGAGCCACGTTGGCCTAGGCGGCCTTGCGGAAGCGCCGGACGGCGAGCGGTGCCAGCACGGCAACCAGACCGATCGCCCACGCCAGCGAAATGTACGTCGATTGACCGTGCGGCTTGCCGAGCATCAAACCCCGAACCGCCTCGGCGGTCTGGCTGACCGGTTGGTTGGTCACGAAACCACGCAGCCACCAGGGCATTCCCTCGGTGGGTACGAAGATGTTCGAAGCGAAGGTGAGGGGGAAGATCAGTGGGAAGGTCATGGCCTGGGCCGTCTCGGAGTTTGGTGCGGCCAGACCGACGTAAGCGAAACCCCACGATAGGCAGTACGCGAAGGTGAGCATGA
The DNA here is from genome assembly GCA_043721635.1 of Acidimicrobiales bacterium. Lineage (GTDB taxonomy): Bacteria > Actinomycetota > Acidimicrobiia > Acidimicrobiales > RAAP-2 > RAAP-2. Next base: position 16,148 of record JAYSQJ010000082.1, read on the forward strand.
CGAGGCTGGCCTGAAGGTACGGGAAGAAGCTGTGCGGCCGGAAGCCGACCAGCATCCCGACGCCGGTGATGATCACGAGGATCATCAGGTTACGAGCGGTGTCGGCGAGTGTGCGCCCTCCCAGGACGGCCATGCGGGCCATCGGCAAAGCCTTGAAACGTTCGATGAGCCCGCGCTGGAGGTCCTCGGCCAGTCCGATCGCGGTGCCGACCGCCCCGAAGATGGTGGTCTGCACGAGGATGCCCGGGATCAGGAAGTTGACGTAGTTGAGGCCGGGAACCTTGATGACGCCGCCGAAGACGTAGCGAAAGAGCAGGACGAACATCACGGGCTGGATCATCGCGAAGACGAGCGACGTCGGGATGCGGATGAGCGCCATCAGGTTGCGGCGGGCCAGTGTGAGGACGTCGCTCACGGCCCATCGCAGCGACGTGCGCGCCGAGTGCACCGTCGGCGAGTTCGTGACCGACGTCATGCCTTGACCTTTCGTCGGGACCGGCGGCCCTGGCGCGCACCGTCCACGGGAGCCGGCTCCTCGGCCTTGTGGCCGGTGAGGCTGAGGAATACGTCGTCGAGGCTCGGCTCACGCAGTTGGAGCCCCGTCAACACGAGGTGCGCGCCGTCGATTCGGCGAAGCGCGTCGGCCGCCGCCGCAGGCCCGTTGTCGACGGTCAGTTCGACCACGAGGCCCTCGAGGTTGGCCGGCTTCGACGAGAGGTCCGCAATCAGGCTCACGGCCCGTTCGGACTCGTTGGTCGTGGCGAAAGTGAGCACGAGCACGGTGTTGCCCAGTCGACTCTTCATCTCGGCCGAGGTGCCCTCGGCGATGATCTTTCCGTGATCGAGCACGACCAGCTGCTTGCACAGGCGGTCGGCCTCCTCGAGGTACTGCGTCGTGAGCAGCACCGTGGTGCCGCCCTCCACGAGGCCCTCGATGATGTTCCACAGATCCTGGCGGCTCTGGGGGTCCAGTCCGGTGGTCGGTTCGTCGAGGAAGAGGATCGGGGGGTTGGCGACGAGGGCGGCCGCGAGGTCGAGGCGCCGGCGCATGCCACCCGAGTAAGTCCTCGCCAGGCGATTGCCGGCATCGGCGATGCCGAACTCCTCGAGGAGTTGGCGGGCGCGCTGGACGACCCTGGCCTTGTCCATGTGGTTAAGCAGACCCACCATCCGCAGGTTCTCGAAACCGGTGAGATTGTCGTCGACGGCCGCGAACTGGCCGGCCAGTCCGATGTTCACCCGCACGTCGTCGGGGTGCTTCACCACGTCGAATCCGGCCACGGTCGCCACGCCCTGGGTCGGGGAGAGCACCGTCGAGAGGATCCGGATCATTGTTGTCTTGCCCGAACCGTTGGGGCCGAGTAGCCCGAAGACCTCGCCCATCGGAACCCGCAGCGTGACGTCGTCGAGGGCTCGGAAGTCGTCGTCGCCGAACGTCCGCACGATGTTGGTGGCCTCCACGGCGTACTGAGACATAGGCGCCAGTCTAGGCAGCGAATCGGCGCGACTCGCGCTTGACGTGAGTGGAAACCGGTACGTTCTTGGCATGGCCATTTCCCCCGATGAGATCGCGCAGGTCCGTGCGGCGACCGACATCGTGGCCCTTATCAGCGAACACGTGGCACTGAAGAAATCGGGACGTCGCTGGACTGGACTGTGCCCCTTCCACGGGGAGAAGACGCCGTCGTTCTCGGTGAACGCCGAGGAGGGGCTCTACTACTGCTTCGGTTGCCGGGCCGCGGGCAACCAGTTCACCTTCGTGCGTGAGATGCAGCACGTGGACTTCATCGAGGCGTTGCGCATGCTCGCCGATCGCGCCGGCATCGAGCTGCACGAGGACGCCAACGCCGGCCCGGCCCGCAGAGAGCGCCAAGAGTTCCTGAAGGCAATGGACCGGGCCGTCGAGTGGTACCACGACCGACTGCTCAACTCGCCCGACGCCCGTCCGGCCCGCGACTACCTGCGTTCGCGGGGCATCAGCGGCGAGACTGCCCGCCAGTTCAAGCTCGGCTGGGCCCCCGACGACTGGGACGCACTCAGTTCGTCGCTCAAGTTGACCGAGAAGGTGCTGGTCGGCACGGGCCTCGGATTCGTGAACAAGCGGGACCGTCGCCAGGACGCGCTGCGTGCGCGCATCATCTTTCCCATCTACGACCCTTCCGGCAAGGCCATCGCGGTGGGCGGCCGGATCTTGCCGCCACCGTTCGGCCCACCTCCGCGCGACGACGGGCGGATCGAAGCGAAGTACAAGAACAGCCCCGAGACCACGATCTACTCCAAGCGCCGCACGCTCTACGCCCTCAACTGGGCGAAGGACGACATCATCCGTTCCGGCGAGATCATCGTGTGCGAGGGCTACACCGACGTCATCGCCTTCTTCAGCGCGGGCCTGCCCCGCGCCGTCGCAACCTGCGGCACGGCGCTCGGCGAGGATCACTTCCGGATGATGCGCAATTTCGCCAAGCGGATCGTGCTCGCCTACGACGCCGACCAGGCCGGCCAGAGCGCGGCGGCTTCGGTCTACCAGTGGGAACGCCAACACGAGGTCGACGTGGCGGTCGCGCGCCTTCCCAAGGGCAGCGACCCGGCCGAACTCGCCCAGAAGGACCCTGAGGCGCTGCGCCTGGCCGTCGCGACCGCGGTGCCGTTCCTGCAGTTCCGCCTCGAGCGGGTGCTCGACGCGGCGAACGTTGCGACCGCTGAGGGTCGGGCTCGCGCGGCCGAGCTGGCGATGGTGGTGCTCGCCGAGCACCCGAGCGAAATCGTGCGTGACCAATACCTCATGCAGATGGCCGATCGACTGCGCCTGGACTACGGTCCGCTGCGTCCGAGAGTCGCCGAGCTCGCGCGCAATCCTGCGCTGCGCGCGGCGGTCGAGGCACCGCCCGAAGCGGCGCCGACCCGCCGGCGAGTGACCGGCGCGCCGATGCCCCGTCCCGGATTGGAGGCGCTTCGTCTCTGCGTCCACTTCCCGAGCGACGTCAAGGGACGTTTGATCGCGCCCTATTTCGTCAACGACGTGCAGCGCGAGATCTTCGAGGGCATCTCGAGCGAGCGGTCACTCTCCGAGGTCATCGACGACCTGGCTCAGCGCGGCGAGGAGGAGGCGTCGCTGGTACTCAGTCAACTCGCCGTCGACGAGCTCGATCGCGACTACACCGCCGACGACGTCACGGCGGTCGTGTCACAGCTCGTGCGAAGTGCCGTCCAGGAGGAGTTGAAGAACGTCGAGCGGGATCTGCGCGAGGGCCGGATGGCACCCGACGTGGCCATGGCCACGATCAGCGACGTGAAGGAGCGAGTTGGTCACCTGGAGACGCCTCGGGGCGAGGTCGCCGAAAGTGACCTGCGGAATTGGCTCGTCGAGCGTACGTCGATCGCACCGACGTGAGCCGTTCGAGCTTCGGACGGATTGGCGGTCTCGACATCACCGCTCCACTAGAGGTCGAAGAGGAGCGTCGCCTCCACGTGACGATCGAGCAGGGTCGCCGGGCGGGGGAGGAGATGGACGGCGGTGATGTCGTCGACACCTTGAAGCGGCGCACGATGCTGCGCCAGCGCCAGGAAGGCCGAGAGGCGGAGGCGGTGCTGCTGAAGGCGACGCTCGGCCTCGTGCGCGCCCGCGTCAACGAGCGGGGATATCGCTTTGGCAACGACGAGCTCGAGGCCGCCGGCGTCGAAGGACTGGTCAACGCGCTGAAGCGCTTCGACCCGCAAAAGGGGACCCGCTTCTCGACCTACGCCAACTACTGGATCACGAAACTGGTCAACCAGGCGATCCAGCAACAGGTCGGTCTTAGCGACTCCGAGATGCGCCTGATCCTGAAGGTCCAAAAGCTTGGCCGTGCCAATCCGTCGAGGCACCTGACCAAGCGGGAGGTTGCCGCATCGCTGGGGATATCGCAGGTGAAGGCTCAGGAGGTGCTGCAGCTCAGCCTCGAGCTGCAGTTGCGCCGCTATGAAATCACCGACCTCATCGACGCTTCGCACGTCAGGCTGCACAGCGATCCGACGGACGCCCCATCGTGGGTCATCGAGGCGCTGCACCGGATATGCGGAGACGACTTCGACGCGTTCTGGCAGTCGACTTTTCGCACGATGTCGGTCGACGAGATCGCCCGTGCGCACGGCATCACACGCCAAGGCATGAGCAAGCGACTCGAGCGAAGTCGTCGTGCCGTGCGTGAGAGCCCGGAAGCGGAGCGCCTCCAACGTTGGTTCGACCAGCAGTAGGCGACGTCGGCCGGTGCTAATGTTGCTCTACCTTCGGGTGCAATCCCAGATAGCTCAATTGGCAGAGCAAGCGACTGTTAATCGCTAGGTTGCAGGTTCGAGTCCTGCTCTGGGAGCTTGGACTCGTTTGTACCCCGAAGGGCCGTAGCTCAGTGGTTAGAGCAGGGGACTCATAATCCCTCGGTCGTGGGTTCGATCCCCACCGGCCCTACGATGTCCCGAATTCGTTTTCAAGGGACGGACCTTCGGGGCAGTAAGCAAGCGGAGATCCCACCACAGCAAAGGGTTGTCGTCACTTCTTTGTCTCGTCGGCCCAACTGTAATTTTGCTGCAAGGACTGCGTTCCATGCATCTTGGGAACGAGCTTTTGATCAGTTTGAAGTCTCAATATCCCACGCTTTTCCCCACGCTTCTGTCGCAAGTAGGATTTCTTTGGATCGAAATACGTGAGCACTGCTGTCGGTTTGATTTAGAGTCCCATCGTCGCTGATATCTTCCAACCATTCGAAACCCTGCGCTATTTTGAAATATCCTAGAGTATAGGTTACTATCTAAAAGGATAGTGTCCTATACTTTAGGATAATGAACCTCTCAGACCCGTCAATGGCCGTTACTTCAACGTTGGATGGCCCGGTCTTGATTGTTCTCGCTGACGCAGGTAAACCACTTACCGTCTCGGAGGTTGCGGGTAATTCGGTACGGGGTTCTGAGATCGGTATCCGAAAGTCGTTAGGTCGACTGGTTAGTCAAGGCATCGTCACCACCATTGAGCTCGGCAATACTCGGGTCTACAGCCTCAATAGAGAACACGTGGCGGCAGGGATAGCTCTTGAATTGGCAAGATTGCGCTCGGTCCTTTGGCAGAGAACGGCTCGAGAGGTTGAGAGATGGAGCGTTCGACCCTTGTACGCCTGCGTCTTTGGATCGGCGGCCCGGCACGAAGGGGACTCCAATAGTGATATTGACCTACTACTCGTACGACCGTCAACGATTGCTGAAGTGAATGATGCAAGGAAGAGCAAATCAGTCATGGCGGCATTAGGTTTGTGGGCTGAAGTTATCGCGACAAGAGTCATGTCCGACGCTCAAATCAAGAAGTGGGATTCGAATGTCGACGGGTTGCACGACATAGTGCGACGGTGGACCGGGAATCCGCTTCAGGTCGTTAGCATTTCTGCGATTGAATGGTCCGAACATCGTCGTGCCAAGAGCACGATTTATCAGAACATTCGCCAAGATGAGATTCGTCTCTATGACGAACTTGGACCGATGATCTACAAGTACTCGAAGGGACAGGTCGGCTGATGGCTTCTCAAATTCGGACAGCCGATTGTAACGCACGTGAGGCAAGCCGTCGGCTCCGATCGGCGCGAGCGTACTTGGAAGCTGCGGAGCTCATTCTCATCGATGATCGGGAGGAATTTGCTGGTGTCGCAGCAGGGAACGCAGTCTTAGCGGGGATCGCCGCGACGGACGCGATCTGCTGCAAGGGACTGAGGAAGTGCTTTCGTGGTGACGATCATCGTCAAGCCGCTGAGTTGCTTGAGACGGCCTCGCACGATGGCCCCAGGCTCAAGAGAGTCTTGTTGCGACTTTTGGATCTAAAGGATGCTGCACACTATGGCTTCGGAGATTTTTCGAAAGCCAACGCCCGGAAAGCGGTCAAGCTCGCTCGAGATTTGGTCAGTAGCGCGGATGTCTTGCTCCAGCGTTGACGCCTCCGATCACACCCGATTCGTGCAGCCATTCGCTCTCGACTTCGAGCGATGTGGGACTTCAACGCGTGGTACTCCGCGACACGGAATGCAAACCCGAATGGATCGCACGAAGTGAAGATTTGATGTTGTCAAGGGCGTGCGGGTTCACGTCGGGCCGTTACCTTGTTCAGAACCTCTAGATATGTGATTCTTGAGGTGTGTTGACC
>JAYSQJ010000083.1:0-8522 GCA_043721635.1 Acidimicrobiales bacterium
GCGAGGCGCTGCGACTCGCAGCGTTGGTGGAGGCGCTCTTCGGCGACGCGGAGACCCAGTCGGTCGAGATGGCCGAGCTCAACGGGCAGATCGTCACCATCGATGAGGAGCTCTTGGAGTTGCGGCGCCATTTACCAATGCTGGAGGAGGCGGTCAACCAGGCCGACGGTCGCCAGCGTCTCGCCAACGCGGCACGCTTCGAGCTCGACGCACAGCGACGCCGCGTCACCGAGCGGGCGACGGAACTCTCCTCGCGTGAGGCCCAGTTCGGCGAGCGCCGTCGTCTGACCGAGCAGCGCCAGCGCGAGATCGAGCAACGGCTCGAGGGGCGCTCGAGCGAACGGGCCGAGGCGGCCGGTCGCCGTGAGTCGCTCGAGTTCGACCTGCAGGTGCTGGGCCGACTGGCCGCGCTCGTCGCACGAGCCGCCGACGAGATCCGCGTCGCGCAAGGGGCGATGGACTCGACCTACCGTGAGACGCTCGAGGCCTCGCGAGCCGGCGCCGAACGGCTCGAGGAGGTGCGCCGAGCGCGCCACGCCGCCGACGAGCGGCTGATCGAGCTCGGCGACGTTGAGCGCATGTCCGAGATCGAGCAGGCCGAGCTCGTCGTCAAGATCGCCAATCTCCACGAGGTCGTGCGTCGGGACCTCGGCGTCGAGCCCCACGAGCTGGGCCCGACCCCCACGGTGGAGCTGGCGGGCGGCGTGACCCTCGAAGAGCGCGTTGGCGAGCTCGAGGCGCGCATCACTTCGCTCGGTCCGATCAACCCGCTCGCCCTCGAGGAGCTCTCGGCGCTCGAGGACCGCTACAAGGACCTCGACGCCCAGGTGAGCGACGTGCGCCACGCCCGGCGCGAGCTCCAAGAGGTGCTGCGCGCGCTGGATGAGGAGATCATGCAGACCTTCTCGAGCGCGGTCGCCGACGTCAACGAGCACTTCTCGACGCTCATCGCCATGCTCTTCCCCGGGGGCCAGGGCCGGCTGATCCTCACCGAGCCCGACGACCCGCTCAACACCGGCGTCGAGATCGAGGTGCGCCCGATGGGTCGCAACGTTCGGCGCCTCTCGCTGCTCTCGGGCGGCGAACGGTCGATGGCGGCGCTGGCCTTCCTCTTCGCGGTCTTTCGTTCGCGTCCGTCGCCCTTCTACTTGATGGACGAGGTCGAAGCGGCGCTCGACGACGTGAACCTCCAGCGGTTCCTAAGCCTGGTCGACGAGTTCCGCGACGAGGCCCAGATGCTGATTGTCACCCACCAGAAGCGCACGATGGAGGCCGCGGACGCGCTCTACGGCGTCACGATGGGTCCGGGCGCCTCGTCTAAGGTCGTCAGCCAGCGCGTAAAGCGGCTCCGCGAGGCCGAGCCAGCGTGACTTTCGCCTACGTCCTCATGGCCGTGGCGGTACTCGCGTTCGCGGTCCTCGTCGTCGTTCGTCGTCGGCGCGCGACGCCCGTCGCGGTTCGCGCGCGCGCGGCCATGCCCGAGGTGCTGGTCGAGCACGGGGCCGAGCGGCCGACGCTCAACCAGCGGCTGGCCTCGTCGCGGGGCGTGTTCGAGCGCGTGCGGTCGCTCACCGGCGCGGGCGCGGTCGACGCGGCGCAGCTCGACGTGGTCGAGGAGGTCCTGTTGCGCAGCGACGTCGGCGTCGTGACGACCAACGTCGTGCTCGACGAGTTGCGCACGAATGGCGCGCCCCAGGGTGTCGCGGCCACGGTGCGGCGCGTCTTGCTCGACTCGCTGACGGCGCAGCGCACGGTGCGCGAGGTCGCCGAGCCGGGTCTGGTGCCGGTCTGGCTCTTCGTGGGCGTGAACGGCGTCGGCAAGACGACGACGATCGCCAAGCTCGCCCAACGCCAGGTCGACGAGGGCCGTTCGGTCGTCCTGGCGGCCGGCGACACCTTCCGCGCGGCCGCCGCCGACCAGCTCGAGGAGTGGGCCAAGCGCACGGGCGCCGACATCGTGCGCGCGGGCGAAGGGGCCGACCCGGGCTCGGTCGTGCACGACGCCCTCGGGCGCGCGGCCGCCCGGGGGGCGGACATCGTGCTGGCCGACACCGCGGGACGGCGGGCCAACAGCACCAACCTGCTCGACGAGCTCGCCAAGGTGCGCCGAGTCGCGGACCGCGCGCCGGGCCAGGTCGTCGAGACGTTCATGGTGCTCGACGCGACGACCGGCCAGAACGCCTTCAGCCAGGCGAGAGAGTTCTTGGCCGCCGCGACGGTGACCGGGATCGTGCTCACGAAGCTCGACGGCACGGCCCGCGGAGGGATCGTGGTCGCCATCGAGCGCGAGCTGGGCATCCCGGTCAAGTTCGTCGGCGTGGGCGAGGGCGTGCGGGACCTGATCGCCTTCGATCCGGTGGCCTTCGTTGATTCGCTGCTCGACGCCTGACGGTAGCCTTGCGACACCATGTTTGATGCCCTGAGCGACCGGTTCGAGCGGCTCGGCACGTCGCTGCGCTCGCGCGGCCGTCTGAGCGAGTCCGACCTCGACGACGCTCTAGCCGAGGTCCGCGCCGCCCTGCTCGACGCCGACGTCGAGCTCGGCGTCGTGCGGGCCTTCCTCGACGCGGTGCGCGAGCGGTTGAGTGGCGAGGCGCTGAGCCAGAGCCTCTCGCCGGGCCAGCAGGTCATCAAGGCCGTCCACGATCAGCTGGTCGAGGTGCTCGGCGGGTCGCCCCTCAAGGTCACCTACGCCTCCAGGCCGCCGACCGTCGTGCTGCTCGCCGGACTCCAGGGCGCCGGCAAGACCACGACCGCGGCCAAGTTGGCCGGGTGGTTCAAGCAGCAGGGTCGCCAGCCGTACCTCATCGCGGCGGATCTCCAGCGCCCCGCCGCGGTTGAACAACTGCGCGTGCTCGGCGCGCAGGTCGGCGTCGACGTCTTCACCGAAGCGACGAACCCCGTCGAGGTCACCCGTCGGGGCGTCGCTGAGGCGACGCGCCTGGGCCGCGACGTCGTCATCGTCGACACCGCCGGACGGCTCTCGATCGACGTGGCCCTGATGGACGAGGTCCGCGCGATCAGCGACGTGGCCCACCCGCACTACACCTTCCTCGTCATCGACGCCGTCACCGGCCAGGACGCCGTGGCGACCGCGCGAGCCTTCCACGAGACGCTCGCGCTCTCGGGCATCATCGTCACGAAGCTCGACTACGACGCGCGCGGCGGAGCGGTGCTGTCGGCCCGGGGCGTCGTCGGACGGCCCATCGTGTTCGCCTCGACCGGCGAGAAGATGGGGGACTTCGACCTCTTTCACCCCGACCGAATGGCGTCGCGCATCCTCGGCATGGGCGACGTGCTGAGCCTGATCGAGCAGGCCGAGCGCACGATGGACGCCGACGTCGTCGCTGACTCCGCCGGGCGAATGCTGAGCGGCACCTTCACCCTCGACGACTTCCTCGCGCAGTTGAGCCAGGTCCGCAAGATGGGTTCGCTCGGCGGGCTCATGAAGCTGATGCCCGGGGTGACCAAGGAGATGCGCACTGCCGCCAGCAACGTCGACGAGGGCGAGCTCGACAAGGTCGAGGCCATCGTGCGATCAATGACCGCGAAGGAGCGACGCAACCCCTCGATCATCGACGGCTCGCGGCGCACGCGCATCGCGCGGGGCTCGGGGACCAACGTGAACTCCGTCAACCAGTTGCTGAAGCAGTTCAACGAGATGCGCAAGGTGATGAAGCAGATGGGTAGCGCGAACGGGCCGTCACTGCCCGGTGGCATGGGCCGCATGGCGGCCATGGCGGCGCGCGCGAGTCCGCGCGACCAGCTGCCGGCCGGCTTCGAGGCGTTGGGCGCGGGCATGAACGCTGGCGCGACGCCCTCGCGCGGGGGCGGAGGGAAAAACAAGAAGAAGAAGGGTGGGAGGGTCACGCCCCCCAAACAACGCTAAACTTTGACGCTCGGGTATATCGCCCAGTTCCGGTGGACCGGGACAAAAGGTTTGAAGGGATTTTCGTCGTGACCGTGAAACTTCGTTTGGTTCGAATGGGCAAGAAGAAGCAACCGACCTACCGCATCGTGGCGGCGGAGAGCCGTCGCGCCCGCTCCGGGGCGTTCCTCGAGATCGTCGGCACGTACCAGCCCCGGGGCCTCTCGGCGGCCGAGCCCGAGACCGTGACCAAGATCGACAACGACAAGGTTCTGCGCTGGCTGCACCAGGGCGCCCAGCCGACTGAGCGCGTCGCCAAGCTCTTGAAGACCAGCGGCGCCCTCGAGATGTTCGACGCCGCCAAGGCCGAGAAGTCCGCCGAGAAGTCCGCCGCCAAGGCCGCTGAGAAGGCCGCCAAGTGAGCGACGTGCACGACGACTACGTCGCGGGCGACATCAACACCGTTGATGACGTCGACGACGCCAACGAGGTCGACGACGCCAACGAGGTCGACGACGGCTACGAGTCCGATCGCGCCGGCAACGTCGATCGCGCCGCCACCGCCACCGCGGTGCTGCAGTTCATCGCGACGTCGCTCGCCGAGGATCCCAGCGCCGTGGCCGTCGAGGTCAGCGAACGCCAGGGCACGGTCGTGCTCTCACTTAGTGTCGGATCCAACGACATGGGCCGGGTCATCGGACGTCGGGGCCGAACCGCCCAGGCGATTCGCGCACTCGTGGGTGCCGCCGGCGCGCGCGATGGCGTGACCACCTCCGTCGACATCGTCGACTAATCGTGAGCGCCGCGGAGCGCCAACTGCTCGAGGTCGGGCGGATCATCAAGGCTCAGGGCCTCAAGGGCCAGGTGCTCGTCGACCTCTGGACCGATCGCCGCGAACGCCTCGACGTCGGGACGCAACTTCACACCGAGCACGGGTCGCTGACCGTCCTCTACGCCGGCGCCCACCAGGGCCGCTTCATCGTCAACTTCGACCGTATCGCCACGCGCGAGGAGGCCGAGCGCTGGCGTGGCGTGGTGCTCTCGGCACCGCGCCTCGACGACGAGAGCGTGATCTGGATCGACCAGCTCTACGACGCCGAGGTCTTCGACGCGAGCGGTGAGCGGCGCGGCGTCGTGGTCGGCGTGGAGGCCAATCCCGCGAGCGACCTGCTGGTGCTCGACAGTGGTGCGCTGGTGCCGCTCACGTTCGTCACCCGGGTCGAGGCCAATCGGCGCATCGAGGTCGACGTGCCTGAGGGACTGTTCGAATGACGTTGCGCGTCGATGTCCTCACATTGTTCCCCGACGCGATCGCGCAGTACGCGACGACGTCGGTGCTCGGTCGCGCGGGCGAGCGCGGCGTCTGGGCTCTCCACCTGCACGACCTGCGCGACGCCACCCTCGACCCGCACCGCACGGTGGACGACACGCCCTTCGGCGGGGGAGCGGGCATGGTGATGATGGCCGAGCCAATCCTGCGCACGCTCGAGGCGAACCTCGACCTGGCCCGGCCGCTCATCGCGCTGACTCCTTCGGGGCGGACGTTCAACCACGACGTCGCGCTCGAGCTCAGCGCGCTCGACGGCTTCACGCTGCTCTGCGGACGCTACGAGGGGATCGACCAGCGGGTGCTCGACACCGTCGTCGACGAGGAGGTGTCCCTGGGTGACTTCGTCCTCGCCGGGGGCGAGCTCGCGGCGCTGTGCGTCATCGAGGCGGTGGTGCGCCTGCGTCCCGGGGGCCTCGGCAACGACGCGTCGAGCGTGGAGGAGTCCTTCGGCGACGGGCTGCTCGAGTACCCCCAGTACACCAAGCCGGCCGAGGTGCGGGGCCTCAGTGTGCCCGAAGTACTGCGCTCGGGTGACCACGCCGCGATCGCGCGCTGGCGCCGCGCCCAGGCGCTCGCGCGCACGCTGGCGCGCCGACCGGACCTGATCGCTCGGCGCGGCGGGCTCACGGCGGAGGAGGCGCGGATACTGGCCGAAATCGCGATTCCGGATGAGAACGGCTCGAACGGCTAAACTTCTAAAGCCTCAGTGATCCGAAAGGGACCGCTCTCATGAACCCCACCGACCTTATCGACCGCGACTCGCTTCGCGACGACATTCCCGCCTTTCGCACCGGTGACACCCTGAAGGTCCACGTGCGCGTCGTCGAGGGCACCCGCGAGCGTGTCCAGATCTTCCAGGGCGTCGTCATCCGCCGCCAGGGTTCGGGCCTGCACGAGACGTTCACCGTGCGCAAGATCAGCTTCGGCGTCGGCGTGGAGCGCACGTTCCCCGTCCACGCCCCGACCATCGCCAAGATCGAAGTCGACTCCTACGGCGACGTCCGGCGCGCCAAGCTGTACTACCTCCGTGATCTGCGTGGAAAAGCCGCCAAGATCAAGGAGCTGCGCGTCACCGAGCGCGCGTAGTCGCGCGTGGGCGAAGAAGAGCTCGACGACTACGAGTCGACCCTGGAACTGGCGCTGGTGCAGGAGTACAAGGCCGTCGTCGGGATGTTCGACTACGCGGTCGAGACCGATCGCCGTTTCTACCTCGCCAACGACGTCGCCGTCGAGGTGCGCAACGCCGGGACCCCCACCCTGCTTGAGGTCAACCTGCACGACGCCTGGGTCTGGGACATGTACCGCTCGGCGCGCTTCGTGCCGTCGGTGCGCATCCTCACCTTTCGTGACGTGAACATCGAGAAGTTGCCCAAGGAAGACCTGCAGCCCTAGCGATGGAGCTGGTCCGCCTCGACGTCGCCTTTGCCCAGCTGGGCGACGTCGCGCGTGCGGCCGCGGAGCGGTCGCTGGTGCTCTCGTGCGCCGACGCCGACACCGTCATGTGCGCGGCGTCGCTGCGCGCCGAGCTCCACGCTCCGATCGGGGTCTGGCTCGAGATCTCCGCGGACTACCCCGCCCAGCTGGCCGCGCGCGACGTCGCGACCCTTAGCTGGCTCGTCGAATTGGATCAGGTGGTCGTCAGCGCCGTCACGAACGCCGCGGAACACGCCGAGGTGGTGCGAGCACTGCTGACCAACGACGAGGTCAACCTCGCCAACGACGTCGCGACGATAGTGAAGGCCTACAACCGCCCCGCGCCGCCGCGCGACGTGCGGGTGTGGAGCTGGGACGGCGCCGAACTGCGCAGCGGCCCCGACGTGCTGGCGCTGCGTTCGACGGCGCCGAGCGAGGTCGGCGAGGTCGCGACCTTCGCCTGACTACCCGGGCTGGCGCGCGATGCGGTCGGGTCGAATCGTCACCGTCACTCGGACCTGGCCCTCCTTGCGGTCGAGGAAGGTTGCCGAGCCGGTGTACTTCGCCGCTAGTCGATCGATGACCTCGTCGGCCCCCTTGGTGGTGAAGCCCACCACCGTGCCCATCACGATGACGCAGACCTCGTCGTCGTCGGGGTCGGTGAGCGAGACTGCGACGCGCGGGTCCGAGGCGAGATTGCGCGCCTTCATTCGGCCGAGCGCGGTGTTCATGACGATGTCGTCGCCGTCGAGCTCAACCCAGACCGGGCTGACGTAGGGACTACCGTCGGGGCCGATGCTCGCGACGTGGGCGATGACCCGCTTGTCGAAGATGGCCCGCGCCGCCGGTGAGAAGGTTTCAGCCATAGGTTTCCTGACGTTGGTTGGTGGACGGAGAGGTAGTTTTACTGTAATGAACATCGGTGCCCACGTCCGCGGCGGCGGCAAGCTCGTACCCTCGCTCGAGGCTGGCGTCGAGATCGGTGCGACGTCGGTGCAGATCTTCACGCAGAGCCCTCGAATGTGGAAGCCCTCCCAGTACGCGCCCGAGGTGCTGGCCAACTACCGCGAGGCCCAGGCCGCCCACCCGACGATCACCCACACGTTCTGTCACGCCACGTACCTGATCAACCTGGCCAGTCCCGATCGCGAGCTCTACGAAAAGTCGGTCGCGTGTCTCGTGCACAACCTGTCGGTCGGGCGGGGTATGGGGTCCTCGGGCGTGGTGCTGCACGTCGGCTCGCACATGGGCGCGGGATTCGAGACCGTCATTCGTCAGATCGCCGAGGCCTTCGAGCGGGCCTTCGATACGGCCGACGCCGCCCCGGCCGGCGTCGCGGACTGCCCGATCCTTATCGAGAACGCCGCGGGGACCGGCGGCACGGTTGGGCGCAGCCTCGAGGAGATTGAGGCGCTGATCGGCGCCTGCGCCCACGACGAGCGCCTGGGGCTCTGCATCGACACTCAGCACCTGTGGGCGAGCGGCGTCGACTACTCGAGCGTTGTGGGCACGAACAAGCTCGTGAAGGAGATTGAAGGGCGCATCGGCATCGAGCGCCTGCGCTGCTTGCACCTGAACGACTCCAAGATCGAGTTGGGCGGCAACCGCGACCGCCACGCCAACATCGATGAGGGCACCATCGGCACCGCCGGTTTGGCGCCGCTGGTGGGCCACCCGAGGATCCGTGAGCTGCCGCTCCTGCTCGAGGTCCCGGGCAGCGGTGACGGACCGAGGGCCGAGGACGTTGCGAAGGCCCGCAAGGTCGTCACCGCCGGCGTCAAGCTCTACGGCGCCTCGGCCAAGCCGAGCGCCGCCAAGCCGAGCGCCGCCAAGCCCGCCTCCACGCCGACCGCGAAGAAGCCAACCGCGAAGAGGCCTACGACCAAGAAGCCGCCGTCGAAGTCGACCGCT
>JAYSQJ010000084.1:0-3380 GCA_043721635.1 Acidimicrobiales bacterium
GTCCTCAACTCGATTGGTTACAAGGCGACGGTCAAGCCGCTATCGGCGAACATTCAGTTCAACTACATCCAGAACACGAACAACAAGGTGCAGATCAGCCTGACGCAGTGGTACCAGGACTACCCGGCGGCGTCGGACTTCCTGAAGGTGCTGCTCAGCTGCTCGGAGTTCCACCCGGGCAGTAACAACAGCATCAATATCGCCGGGTTCTGCAACAAGCCGCTCGATGCGAAGATGAACACCGCCGAGACGATGGAGTTGACGAATTCGTCGGGCGCCAACGCGCTCTGGGGCCAGATCGACCAGCAGATGATGACGAAGTTCGCCCCGTGGGTGCCGCTGTTCAACCCCAAGCAACTCGACTTCGTCGCCAAGCGCGTCGGCAACTATCAGTTCTCACGTCAGTTCTACATGTACGTGGATCAACTTTGGGTGAAGTAGTACAGCCGAGCGAGTCGGAACCGTCACCTACGTCGCCGACCAGTAGTTCGACAACTGCCAGGGGCCCCGAAAGCCCCTGGCGGTCGTCGCTTCGACAACTGCGGCGCAACCGGGTGGCCATGGCCGCGCTCGGCGTCGTGCTGTTCGTGATCACGGCCTGTCTCCTGGCGCCGATCTACGCCCACGACCTGGCTCACGTTGACGCCTTCACGTCCAACCTGAATGGGTCGATCCGGCTCAACGGCCGCACCGTGAGCGTGCTGCAGTCGAACACCCAGGGGCTCGGTTTCGGCGTCACTCCAATCGGTCCGACGTGGCATTTCACCAACTACTTTCTTGGTGCCGACAACCAGGGACGTGACGTCTTCGCCCGCCTGCTGTACGGCGGGCGCGCGACCCTCTTGATCGGATCGACGTCGGCCGTACTGTGCTGCCTGATGGCGACCGTGCTCGGCCTCGCCGCCGGCTACTTCGGCGGGGTCATCGACTGGGTCGTGTCGCGCGTGTTCGACGTCGTCTGGGCGTTTCCGATCTACCTCCTGGCAATCTCGCTGTCGGTGATCCTCCTCACGAGCGGACTGAACGTCGGACCGATCCACATTGGCCCCGGGTCGCTGATGCTGCCCATCATCATCATCGCCGTGGTCTTCGTGCCCTACGTTGGACGGCCCATCCGTGGAATCGTCCTCTCATTGAAGCAGCGTGAGTTCGTCCAGGCCGCCATTGGATCGGGGGCTTCGGACTGGCACATAATCGCTAAGGAGATCCTGCCGAACGTGGCCCCGACCGTCATCGTGTTCTTCCCCTTGATGGTGGCCTTCAACATGCTCATCGAGTCGGCGCTGTCGTTCCTCTCCATTGGAGTGCAACCGCCGAACGCGAGCTGGGGGACCATCATCAACGATGGGCTGGGACTTCTCTACACCCGTCCGTGGGTGGCGATCGCCCCCGGAATCGGGATAGTCCTCACTGCGGGGGCCTTCAACGTCTTCGGCGACGGACTGCGCGACGCCTTCGACCCCAAGGCCAAGCTGCGAGGATCGATCTAGATGACCTCGTTCGTCGTGCGCCGATTCGCCTCCGCGGTGCTCGTGCTCTTCGCCATCAGCGTGATGGTCTTCCTAATATTCTTCGCGACTCCCGGCGTCGACCCGGCGGCACGAATCGCCGGTCGAAGCGCGTCGCCCGAGGTCGTCGCGGCGGTGCGTGCCGCCTTCGGGCTGAATCGGCCTCTGCCGATCCGGTACCTGCTCATGATGGATCACCTCTTCATCAAGCACGACCTCACCTCCTACGTCAACGTCAACACCCCGGTCATACCGCAGATCCTGCACGCGGCTCCGGTCACCTTGTCGCTCGTACTGGGGGCGGCCGTGATCTGGATGGTGGTCGGCGTCCTCGGCGGGGTCGTCGCCGCGGCCAATCGGGGCAAGTTCATCGATCCGCTCATCATGTTCGTCGGCATCGCGGCGGTCTCGGTACCGGCCTACTGGCTCGGGGAGGTGGTCAACTACTTCACTCAGAGCCGGTTCCATTCGTCGGTCTTCTCGTGGGTGCCCTCGTCGGGCTACGTCTCGCTCACGACGAATCCGTTGCAGTGGGCGCTGCACCTGATATTCCCTTGGCTCACCCTCGCCGCCCTCTACTCGGGGATCTACGCGAGGGTCCTGCGGGCCGAGCTCGTGAACGCAATGAACGAAGACTATGTCCGGACCGCTCGGGCGAAGGGACTGTCGGAGCGCCGGATCCTCGTGCGGCACGCGCTGCGCTGTTCGCTGATCTCGATCACCTCGCTCTTCGGCCTCGACTTCGGCGCCCTGATCGGCGGCGCCGCGCTGTTGACCGAAGTCGTCATGGGCCTGCCCGGAATCGGCCAGCTCACCTACAACTCGCTCCAGACCCTCGACCTGCCGGTGATCATGGGCTGCGTCATGTACGCCGCCTTCTTCGTCGTCTTCGCCAATGCCGTCGTCGACGTGCTCTACGCAATACTCGATCCGAGGGTGCGAGTTGCCTGACGACCCCACGTCGAACGACGCCGTGCTGAGTGTCCGAGACCTGAAGGTCTCCTTCGCCACCCGTCAGGGGGAGTTGCGCGCCGTCGACGGACTCTCGTTCGACGTCGGTCCCAAGGAGGTCCTCGGCATCGTCGGCGAATCGGGCTCGGGCAAGAGCGTCGCGATGTACTCGATGCTCGGGCTCGTGCGCGACTCGAACGTCACCATCTCGGGCAGCGTCAAGTTCGAGGGCCGCGAGATCCTCGGCCTCGCGGACAAGGAGATGCAGAGCGTGCGCGGCGGCGACGTCGGCATGATCTTCCAGGACCCGATGACCGCCCTCACGCCGGTGTACACCGTGGGTTGGCAGATCGTCGAGCAGATCCGTGCGCACACCGAGATGACCAAGAACCAGGCGAAGGCTCGCGCGGTCGAGCTGCTCGGCGAGGTCGGCATCCCCAACCCCCAGCGCCGCGCGGGCCAGTACCCCCACGAGTTCTCCGGCGGCATGCGCCAGCGCGTGGTCATCGCGATGGCCCTCTCGTGCAATCCCCGGTTACTAATCGCCGACGAACCGACGACTGCGCTCGACGTCACCACCCAGGCCCAGATCCTCGACCTCATGGAGAAGCTCCAGCAGTCCTACGGCTCGTCGATCGTGATCATCACCCACGACATGGGGGTCATCGCCGAGATGGCCGACCGGGTCGTCGTAATGTACGCCGGTCGACCGGCCGAGATCGGGCCCGAGATCGACGTCGTGCGCCACCCCCGCCACCCCTACACCTGGGGGCTGCTCGGCGCCGTGCCCCGCGTGGACTCAAAGAACCAGCGACTCGTCACGATCCCGGGCGTCCCGGTCTCGCCCCTCGACGTGCCCGAGGGCTGCGCCTTCGCGCCGCGCTGCGAGCACCGGATGGCCGTCTGCGATGAACGGCCGTC
>JAYSQJ010000085.1:0-1901 GCA_043721635.1 Acidimicrobiales bacterium
TTCGTGACGTTCCACGCCGTCTGGCACGCCGTTTCGCCCTTACCAATCAAGGTGCCCACGGCCACGTTGTCGAAGCTCACGTAGTAGCTACGCGCTCCACCCAAGGTGAGACGGTCGTAGTCAATGGTCTTGACGCCACGAGCCTTGGCGTACGCCTCGATCAGCGCGCCAGTGGTCGGGTCGATCGGGTCGACGATGAGCACCTTCGCACCGCTGGCGATCGCGGCCTGGGCCTGCGTGAACATGGTGGAGTCACTGCCCAAAGCGTTCTGGACCTTCCACTTCTTCACGCCGGCGGCCCTGAGGGCCTTTGCCAAGTCCGGAGCGTCGAAGGCGGTGTAGCGCGCCGATGACTTGGTGTCCGGCAGGAGGACGTTGATCGATCCCTTGCCGTGCTTGGCTATAACCTTGAGGTAAGCCATGGTCGAGTACTTCGTGTTGAAAGTGCTCGCTGACACGGTCTTGCCCGCTGCGGAACTGACGCTAGGCAGCATGGCGACAACGAACGTGCCCACCAATGCCACGGAAGCGAGAGCTCTTCCTGTCTTAAACTTCATTATCCCCAACCCTTCTTTGACGCCGTTGTGACGTCGGTAGCTTTTGTTTACTTCGTGAACACTCGGTGAATACTCATGTCCGAATTGTGAAATTAGCATGAGAATCGCGTGACCATTGTTCACGAGGGGTGATTTCCCTCAAATCCCCTGGACAATCGCGGTTGGTCGAATCGACACAACGACCACCACCTTCACGCTTTTGGAGGTCACCCTCGGGCGAAAACGTCCTCGCCGTGAGCGCCGATTCGTGGCCGCTGCCGGCAAAGCCCTGATGAACACTGGTTTAGCCAGCGACTTAGTGATCCACGTTCGACAGCGACTCCTTCCGATGACGACCTCGCCTTCAGTCAGTGCCTCGGGCGACGAGGGCGGAGCCGACGTCGTCGCACGTCCGAGGCGATGGGCCGCTCACGCCCGGAGGCAAGCGAGCACCCTGTCCATCGTTTCCATGATCGCGACGGTCTCGTCGAGGGGCATTACCGGACTTTCCGTTAGGCCTTCGCGAAGGCAACGGGCCACCTCGTCCGCTTGGTAGTGCAGACCTCTTCCCTCCGTGGCGAACTCGAACCGCTCGGTCTCGCCCCCGCGAGTGATCAGCGTCATTGACGTCGGCGCGTAGAAGTCGCCGTCAATTTCGACGCGGGCCTCGGTGCCGGCGATACAGGCCCTCGTCGCCGTGCGCGCGGCCGACGTGCACGTTAAGACCGCCTGCGCGCCGCCGGAATAGCCCAGCAGCATCGACGCCTGGCCGTCGACGCCGGAGAAAGCGGGGTCGACCAGGGCGACGACCCGGTCGGGGGTGCCCAGCAGCATTGACGCGAACGAGATGGGGTAGACGCCGAGGTCGAGCAGGGCGCTTC
Source organism: Acidimicrobiales bacterium (assembly GCA_043721635.1). Taxonomy (GTDB): domain Bacteria; phylum Actinomycetota; class Acidimicrobiia; order Acidimicrobiales; family RAAP-2; genus RAAP-2. The sequence goes on from JAYSQJ010000085.1 coordinate 1,418, forward strand.
CTCCCAGCTCGGGGGCGAAAAGGCGAAAGTCCGGGTCTTCTTTGAACCACTTGCCGTGATCGGCCTCCACGACGACGAGTCGGCCCAGACGGCCCCGGGCAAGGAGTGCGCGCAACGCCACCACGTGGGGCAAGAACCGCGTCCACATGGCCTCCATCATGAACACGTTCTTCCCTCGGGCGCACGCGACGAGCTCTCGGGCCTGCTGCGCATTCATCGTGAAGGCCTTTTCGACGAGCACCGGCTTGCCGTGCTCGAGGGCCAGCATCGCGTTGTCGAAGTGCATCGGATGCGGTGTGCCGACGTAGACGACATCGACGGACGGGTCCTCGACCAATGCCTGGTAGGAGTCGTGACGGCCCGGTACGTCGAACTCCTCAGCGAAATCCCGGGCCGACGCCATCGTCCGAGAGCCGACGGCGGCGACCACGGCCCCGTCGGTTAAGCGTAAGTCGCTCGCGAAGGTGTGCGAGATCCCTCCGGT
>JAYSQJ010000086.1:0-7792 GCA_043721635.1 Acidimicrobiales bacterium
TTCGACCGGCCGGTGACGACGACGCGGCCGTCCTCGTCGCGCTGGCCGGGGCGATGCGCTGCGTGAGCCCATCGGGGGAGGCGTCGATTCGCCGGGCGCTGCTCGCCGTCACCGGCCGGTCCGAGCAGGCGGTCGACTTCGACCTCCTGTCGCCGCTCGCCCTGGCCGTTGGTCTTCCCGAACTGGTTGGCCGGCCCCGAAGGGCCCGACCCGGCAAGTAGATTTGACCGGATGACCAATCGATTCGACGGGTCGCGCGACGTGCAGCGTGCGATCGACCGCCTGGCCCGACGACTGCCCGAGCCCCTCGAGGACCTCGCCGGGATCGCCTACAACTACCTCTGGACATGGGTGCCGGGCGGCAAGGACCTCTTTCGCAACATCGACGCGCACCGGTTCCTTCTCTCGGGCGAGAACCCGGTCGCCTTCCTGACCAACCTCCCCGAACGCGACCTGCTCCAGGCCGCCACCAATGAGGCGACGCTCGCCCTCTTGCGCGACGTCTTCCATTGCATGGAGTCCGAGATGCAGCGCCCCGCCCAACGGGTCCTAGGCAGCGGGCCGGTTGCCTTCTTCTGCGCCGAGTTCGCCCTGCACTCCTCCTTGCCGGTCTACGCCGGCGGTCTCGGCGTGCTCGCCGGCGACTTCTTGAAGGAAGCGTCGGACCAGGCGCTCGACGTCGTCGGCGTGGGGCTGCTCTACCGGCGCGGCTACCTGCACCAGCGCATGGACCTGAGCGGCTGGCAGCAGGAGTACTGGATCGAGGCCAACACCGACCAGCTGCCGGCGGTACGCGTGCGCGGAGCCGACGGAGCGCCCTTGAAGGTCATCGTTCCCGTGTGGGACGGCGAATTGACTGCTCAGGTCTGGCGCGTGAACGTAGGGCGCACGCCCCTCTACCTGCTCGACGCGGAGCTGGCCGAGAACGACGCCCTCGAACGTTGGGTGACGTCGCGCCTCTACGAGGGCTCCGGGGAGATCCGGCTCGCCCAGTACGCGCTGCTCGGCATCGGGGGCGTGCGGGCCCTCGAAGCGATGGGAATCTCGCCCGCGCTGTTCCACCTGAACGAGGGACACGCGGCCCTGGCCGCGCTCGAGATCGCCTCGCGCACGTCGGCTGAGTTGACCGGTGAACGACTGGCCCTCGAGGGCCTCCTCGACGTCGGTCGCGAGCGGTTCATCTTCACCACCCACACCCCGGTGCCCGCGGGTAACGAGACCTACCACGCCGACGAGTACTTCTCGGTGCTCGGTCGCGCCCTCGACGAGTTGCAGCTGCCCCGCGAAGAAGTGGCGGCGGTGAGCCGGGTCGACCCCGGTGAGCCGTCCGAGCCGCTCGGCCTTTCGCCATTGGCGATCCGCAGTGCCCGTTCGACGAACGCCGTGAGCCGGCGCCACGGGGAGGTCGCGCGCGAGATGTGGCGGCCGCTCTTCCCCGGATCGGCGGCCGACGACGTGCCGATCACCCACGTGACCAACGGCGTCCACCTGCCGACGTGGATGGCGCCCAACATGCGCCGCCTGCTCGGCCGTCACCTCGACGCCGACTGGGAGCGACACGCGCACGACCCGGGCTTCTGGAGCCACGTCGAGGAGATTCCCGACGCCGAGTTGTGGCGCGTGCGCTGCGAGTCGCGGTTGGACCTCGTCGAGCTGGTGCGGCGCAAGGCGACGGTCGACCGCTTGGCCCGCGGCGAGGACATGGAGTACGTCGAGGCCGCCCTCGACGCCTTCGACCCCGGGCACCTGACCGTCGGCTTCGCCCGCCGGCTCGCCACCTACAAGCGCCTCGACCTCCTGCTGCGCGATCCGGCGCGACTACGCGCCATCATCGACCAGGACCAAGGCACCCAGTTCGTCATCGCCGGCAAGGCCCACCCCCGCGACGAGGAGGCCAAGCGCGTGGCGAGCGGGATCCTCGCGCTGAAGCGTGACCTCGACGTGCCCAACCGCGTGGTCTTCCTCGAGGACTACGACCTGCGGGTGGCGCTGCGGCTCGTGGCGGGCTGTGACGTGTGGCTGAACCTGCCGCGTCCTCCGCTGGAGGCGAGCGGTACGAGCGGCATGAAGGCCGCCATGAACGGGGGGCTCAACCTGAGCGTGCTCGACGGTTGGTGGAGCGAGGGCTACGACGGTCAGAACGGGTGGGCCATCGACGGATCGGTGGACGGCGACGCCGCGGCCCAGGACGCCCGTGACGCCAACGCCCTCTACGACCTCCTGGAGAACGAGGTGAAGCCGCTGTTCTACACGCGCGACGAGAACGGCATTCCGGTGGGGTGGCTGGCCCGGGTGCGCGCGTCGCTGCGAACGCTGGGCTCGATGTACAGCGCGACTCGGATGGTCGACGACTACGTCGAGAACGTCTATCGCGCGGATCGCTGAACAGTCGAGCGCCATTGCGGTCGGGGGCGACGGCGGACGGCTTCGATGTTCCCCTTGATGAGGGGAACGCTCCGGGAATCTCCAGTGCGCGTAGTTGGGCGAGACGGTAGCGTGTCGAGCAATCGGGCATTGGAAGTGAACGGCCTGGGCGCGCGAGAGCCGCACGGCGCGGGAGGTGATCGATGGATGACGTTACGAGCAGCGACGATCGGACCGCCGCCGCCCGCCGCCCGCCCTCACCTACTCGTATTGATCGCGCGCACGGGCCACGATCCGTCGACCGGTTCCTCGACGCCATCGTCGGCGCCGGCGTCACCGGTTGCGGAGCCTTCGCCGAGGACGCCCTGCTGGACGCCACGACGCCCGACTGGCGCTTCACCACCCAAGGCGGGACCGCCACCGAGTCCGAGTTCGCGCAGTGGTACGCCGACCCCGGCCGTTGCGGCGCGCTGAGTCGCACACCGGTCGAGGGAGGGGAGTTGGTCGAATTCGTACTCGACCGGGACGAGGAGGGCGGCCCACACCAGTGTCACCAGATGCACCTGCTCGCTCTCGACGACCGTGACCAGATTGCTGACGACACGGCGTTGTGCGGCGGTCGTTGGAACTCCACCTTGATGGCCGAGATGGCTCGCGCCGTGTTGAAGGACTTGGGGGCGCCCCACCAGTGTTGAGGGTCTGTGCGTCGATCGACGAACTTCTGGCCGACGCCGGGCGGCGGGTCGGCTTCAAGGACGCCGAGTCGCTCTCGGGTAGCCGCTTTGAGCGAGTGGAGATTCACGGCACCGCCTACGTGGTGAAGTGGCTCGACGCCCGCGACGACTGGATCATGCGGGCGAGCGGCGACGATGGCTCGCGCCAGACGCGTCTGTTCAGCTCGGGGGTCCTCGACCGGTTGCCCGCAAGTCTCGATCATTGCGTGGTCGCAATCGCCACTGACGAGCGCAGTGACGGCACCTTCGTCACCGCTCTGCTGATGCACGACGTGTCGGGCGCCATGGTGGACTGCGAGACCGGCTCGCCGGTGGCGTGGGAGACCCATCGTCGCTTCCTCGCCCACATGGCCGCGATGCACGCGGCCATGTGGGGATTCCGTGACGAGGTCGGCCTGACGCCCCCGGCGGTCCATTACACCGTGCTCACCCCGGAGACGGCGGCGCGCGAGTTGGCGCGTGGCGGAACCGACCCCGTGCCGCCGGCGGTCGCCGCCGGCTGGCGGCGCCTGAAAGAGATCGAGCCCCGGGTGGCGACCAGGGCCCACGAGATCACCCTCAACCCGTCCTCGTTGCTCGAGGCCCTGCGATCGACACCGCAGGCCCTCATCCACGCCGACTGGAAGTTCGGCAACCTCGGCGAGCACCGCGACGGGCGGACCATCCTGCTCGACTGGGACCGTACCGGCGCTGGCGCGCCGGCCATGGACCTGGCCTGGTACCTGGCCGTCAACTGCGACCTGCTGCCCGAGTCGAAGGAGGAGAGCATCGAGGCCTACGCGCAGTCGCTCACCGAACTCGGCGTCGATCTCGGCGATTGGTGGAGCGACCAACTGCGGCTGTCGTTGCTCGGCGCGTTCGTGCAACTCGGGTGGTCCAAGGCCTACGGCGACCCGGGGGAGTTGGCGTGGTGGGTGCGGCACTTCAACGAGGCCGAGAGCCTGATTGCGTGACTCGCCGTGACCACGGGCACTCGAGGCCAGTGCTACGGTCGGCACGATGGCAATCCGGGTGGTCTTAGCCGAGGACAACGCGCTGCTGCGCGAAGGGATTTCCCGACTGATCAAAGAAGATGACGAACTCGAGCTGGTCGGGGTCGCCGCCGACTACCCCGAGCTGCTCTCGCTCGTCACCGCGCTCGAGCCCGACGTGGTCGTCACCGACATCCGCATGCCGCCGACCGGGACCGACGAGGGAATCCGCGCAGCCTCGTGGCTGCGAGAGCACCATCCGCGCATCGGCGTCGTGGTCTTGAGCCAGTACACCAGCCCGGCCTACGCGCTGGCGCTGCTCGAGGACGGCTCGGCGGGCCGGGCCTACCTGTTGAAGGAACGCGTCGCGGGCGCCAATGACCTCTCACGCGCGATCCTCGAGGTCGCCGCGGGCGGCTCGGTGATTGACTCGCTGGTCGTCGACGAGTTGGTCAAGGCCCGGTCGAGCCGTCCCAAGTCCGATCTGGACTGGCTGACCCCGCGCGAGACCGAGATCCTGAGCGAGATGGCCCAGGGCAAGTCGAACGGGGCGATCGCCAAGAGCCTCAGCGTCTCCGAACGGGCGGTCGAGAAGCATTCCAACGCAATATTCTCCAAATTCGGGCTTTCGGAGGAGCACGACCTCAACCGGCGCGTCAAGGCCGTCCTCGTCTTCCTGAACGGGCGCCCGGGAGGCTAGCCACACCACGACCCGCAGGGCACCTCACTCGTGGACCGCGACGCGTAGTGAGATACTCATTGCATGGATAGCGCCCTCTCGGTCATCGTCGTGGACGATCAGGCCCCGTTTCGCCTCGCTGCGCGCGCCGTCGTTCGCCGCTCCGAGGGCTTCGAACTCGTGGGCGAGGCGGGCAACGGCGTCGAGGCGCTCGAGCTCGCCAACGAGTTGCACCCTGACGTGGTGCTGATGGACATCAACATGCCCGAGATGGGCGGTATCGAAGCCACGCGCAGGATCGTCACCGAGCTGCCCGAGACCTTCGTCATCCTCTGCTCGACCTACGACGTCAGCGACCTGCCGCCCGACGCCGCCAGCAGCGGCGCGAAGGCCTACGTGCACAAGGAGCAACTGGGTGCCAAGACCCTGCGACGTCTGTGGGACCAGCGCGGAGACGTCGACTTTGCGAGTTGACTAGCTGAGCGGCACCGATCCCCGAATCGTCGTGCCTTGGCCGACCTCGGACTCCCAGCGCACGGCGCCCCCGATGGCCCCGAGACGGTCCGACATGTTCACGTAGCCGTGGCCCCGTTGGGCTGAACGAACGTCGAAGCCCGGTCCGTCGTCTCGTACCTCGAAGATCAATCCGCCCGACTCCTCCCAGACGCGCACGACAACGTGGGCTGCGCTGGCGTGCTTCGCGGCGTTCTGCAGCGCTTCGAGGCAGCAGAAGTAGATGGCCGCCTCGATGTCACCGCCGTAGCGTCCGATGCCGTCCGCGATCAACTCGACGTCGAGCGGACTGCGGTTCGCGATGGCGCGCAGCGCCTCGCCCAGTCCGCTGTCCACGAGCAGCGGCGGGTAGATCCCGTGGGCCAGCTCGCGCAACTCGCGAATCGTCTCCTGGACGGCGACGCCGAGCTCGTCGAGCATCTGGACCGCCGCTTCAGGGTCTTCGGTCACGACGTCCTTCGCGAGGCGCAAGTTCACCGCGAGCGCGACGAGGTGCTGCTGGGCCCCGTCGTGAAGGTTGCGCTCGACGCGACGACGCTCGGCGTCACCACTGGCGACGACGCGCGCGCGCGACGCTCGCAGCTCGTCGGCCTGTCGACGCAGCTCGTCGAGCGAGCTCTGCAGTGCCGTGTCCAGTTGTGAGTTGTGCAGAGCGAGCCCCACCTGGCGAGCCAGGTCGGCGAGGACACGGTCGTCCTCCTCGCGAAAGCCCACGGCGCCGTCGGGGCGCGAGACCACGATGACACCGAGCAGCTCGCCGGCGTAGCTGATCGGGGCGACGCGCAGCGGTCCGCCGAGGTGCTGGGCGGTGATCGAGGGCAGCCAGACCGAGGCCCACGCGCCGCCCGAGACCCCGGCCCGCGCGATCACCGCTCGCTCGTCTCCCGTGACGTGCAGCGAGCGGGGTCCGACGTCGGGCACCGAGACCACGAGCTCGAGGACCTCGCTGTTGCCGGTGTAGATCTCGGCCGCTGAGAGGTTGAGGGTCTTGCGCAGTGACTCCACCAGCTGGAGGAGCAACTCGTCCATCGGTATCGCGCGGGTCATACGGCTGCCGAAGGATCTCACGACCTCGTCGGGAGCCTCGCGGGTGCCGTAGGTCGCGCTGGTGGCGATTCGCGTGAGCCTTCCGCGAAGGGCCAACTGACCGACGGCCGCGGCGGCGGCGGCGGCCATCGCCCACCAGAGCAGGTTGCGCGCCGACGGCGTCGCCGGCGCCTTGGCGAAGCCCTTGACCGCGAAAAGGTACGCCCCGGACACGATGGCGACGGTGCCGAAGGTGGTGAGCAGGTGGACGAGGGCGCGGTCGGCGTGGGAGGCGGCCGGCGTCGAGCCGGCGGCGAGTCCGAGCGGCACCAGACCGGTGACGCCGAGGAGGGTGACCGCGAGGTCGCTGGGCCACTCGACCAGAGCGTGGAGGGTCAGGACGACCAGGGTTGCCATGGCGGCGAGCGTGACTCCGACGGCGAGCGCCTGGATCCGCTGACGGCCGCGGGCCGGTGCGGCCACGTAGCGCGCGCGCAAGGCTGGCAGGCTCACCAGGACCGCGAGGGACCATCCGACGGCCGACGGCCACGGGGCCAGTACGCGCGAGGAGGCGACCATCCAGACCGAGAGGGAGGCCGCCACTGCGTACCACGTGCCGGCCGCGACCTGGCGTGCTCGTTGGGCGAGGACCCCTTCGGGCATGGCCAGCACGAGGTGGATTGCGGCGGCCATGGTGAAGAGGGCGGCGATTGTCGCGACGTCGCGTTCGGTGCCGGTGACGCCGAGTCCGTGCCGGTCGCCTATGCGCATGGCGGCGATCGTGGTCCCAGTGCCCAGTGTGATGAGCGAGCACAATACGCCGAGCCTCGGGGCCCGGCCGATCGAGCCGATGGCGGCGACGGCCCAGCACACGGCGGCGACCGTGGCGACGCTCCACGTCGCGACGCGACCGGCGTGGGGTGAGTCGACGGTCGCGACGACGAGGGCGATGAGCCCGGCGACTCCGGCGACCGAGCCGACGAACCGGTCCCGTGGCGCGGCGGAGTTCGCCCCTTCCCTCGACGTTCCCGTGGAGCTCAGCGCTCCGAGTGCCTCGCGGGCGCTCAGAGCGATCCGATCGACGTGACGGTGTCAGCAGCCGTGGCCGGGTCGTTGGAAAGGATCCGTCCGTCGCGCATGTGCAGCACCGTGTCGGCGGCGCGGGCCACCTCGGCGTCGTGGGTGACGAGGATGATGGTCTGGCCCGCGGCGTGCAGTCGACTGAGCAGTTCAATCACTTCCTGGCCCCCGACCGAGTCCAGTGCACCGGTCGGCTCGTCAGCCAACAGCAGGGTCGGTTCGTTCGCGAGCGCGCGCGCGAGGGCGAGTCGCTGACGCTGCCCGCCCGAGAGGACGCCGGGCATCGAGGAGGCCTTGTCGGCGATGCCGAGCAGGTCGAGCAGGTCACGGGCCCGCGACTCCGCGGCACGGCGGTTGCGCCCCGCGATGATGGCCGGGAGGGCGACGTTCTCGAGCACGCTCATGCCCTCGAGGAGGTTGAAGAA
>JAYSQJ010000087.1:0-5727 GCA_043721635.1 Acidimicrobiales bacterium
TCTGTCCCGAGTGCCGTCGCGGTGATACGAATCGATGTGTCACGTACGACGAGATCGGATTCACGAGGCCCGGCGCGATCACCGAGCGAATCGCCGTGCCGTCGAGGCTCGTGCACCGGATCGACCCGTCGGTCGACCCCTTCGACGCGGTGCTGGTCGAGCCGATGGCGGTCGTATGGCGAGCGCTCACGAGGTTCGCACTGCGTCGAGGGTTGCGCGTCGCCGTCGTCGGCGACGGCACCATTGCGCTGTTGACGGCCCACATGGTTCGTCTCTTCGAGCCGACCGAGGTCGTGGTCGTCGGACGGCGCGAGGCCCAGGCCGACCTGGCGACCCGGGCCGGCGCCGACATCTTCACCACCACCGCACCCGAGGGTCGGTTCGACCTCGTGATCGAGGCGGCGGGCACCATGTCGTCGGCCGCGACCGCCGTCGCACTGGCCGAACGCGGAGGCCTGGTTATCTTGCTCGGACTGCCAGCGCACGGCACGGTGATTGAATTGGCCCCCGACGGCGTGGTGAACAACGACCTCGTCATCCAGGGGAGCTTCTCCTACACCCAACTGTCGTGGGCGCAAGTGGTGCACCGGGTGAACGCCGGTGAACTGCGGCCCTCGTTCCTCATCACTCACCGCTACGGTCTCGACGAGGCAATCGAGGCTCTCTCGGCGCTTCGCGGCAACGTTCGTGAGTCCGAGCCGCGCGGCAAGGTCGTCATCACGCTCTGAGCATCTGTGACGCTCGAGGTTCGCGCGACCGACAAGGTTTGCCGTCGGTAGCGACGATGGATTGCTCGCCGTTGAGGTTGGCCGGTCATGGTCTTGCTGAGAGACTCGCGATTGATGCCCACTGCTTGGCCGCCGGCCATGCGATCCGGTGCAACCAGCGGAGGAACGTGACGAACTCTGACGTTCACTTTCCATTGGAGAACACGACAGTAACGTCCGGTTAGCCGAACGATGGCCAGGGCGCAAAGAGGCGACCATCGCCAGCCAGCCTCCGCAGATTCATCGTGCGAAGGAGATTTGACGAATCGGGCCGTGCGATTACCTTCGGGCGTATGGCGAGGGAGCCGGAGTTCGGGCCATTCGGAATCCGGACCAACCAGAAGTAGCGCCGTCCTCCGGACCGCATGAGGCCGTCGACGCAAATTGGCGAGGGTCAGGGGATCATCGCGCGAAGGCCAGAATACGCCAGGAGGCATGGAACTCATGGTGTCGCACCCAGGCGAACGGTATTGAAAGTCACACTACGGATTTCTGCCGACCTATCGGGAAACTGGAATTCGCTGGATGTGTGGTCACGGACGAATGGAAGATGACACGCCTCGTGCCGAAAGTTGATTTCCGGTGCAGCCCGCGAACTTTCGCTTACAGCCGGTAGGCGCAGCCATTCCAATAGGCAGTCAGTCGGGGTCGAATCTTCCCGCGTAGCTCCACCGACACCTCATCGGGCAGCCCCACACCCAGATCCAGCAGGCGAACCTTCAGCTGATCGGTGTCGAGCACGACGTAGTTGCCCGCTTCGTTCCTCGCTGCGGTCGAGGCATCGAGAAACGTGATGGCGCCCGAGCAACAGCGACTTTGGCGAACTTGAAGATAGATAGTTCCGCCATGTGCTGCAATGAACTCTCGCGCGTCGGAGCTGATGATGATCGCCGGACTGGTTCGGGGGCTTCCCCCCGAGTGATGAGCAAATCGCTCGGTGTTTGGCGTGGCGGCCATGCCGCGATCATGAGGTTCGGTTACCATGAGAACCCGCGTTCCTCCATTGATGAGTTGATGGCACGTTCTAGTTGCTGCGCTGAGCCCCGGCACGCGTCAAGCTCTTCTGGCCCGAGGAGGATGCTGACCCCATCGTCGATCTCTACGAGGACGGAGGGGAACGCACCGTTCAGAAGCTCGCGAATCGCTTTCGGTGCATCGTCGCGGTGGTGGAGCGTAAATGCAACGGGCAACTGGGCTCGGCACGACTTCCATTCGGACGACTCGTGCACACCGCCGTGGGTGATGTCACAAAGTGAGCAGTGGCGTCGGCCCAATTTGGCACCGATCCAGTACTTGAGTTCGCCAGTGAGTGAACTATCGGCGTCGTAGACGCCAATGAGTCGTTGGACCACGACTCGATGAGTGCCAGATGATTCCACGATATTGCCTCCGTTGCCTCGAATGGTTGTCGCTGAAAACGTGGACTGCCAAACTCAGCGTACGTTCTCCCCGAATTGACGGCCGGCTGGGACCAGGCTCTCCAGCGCCCCGGGGGATCAGGTGTCAGAGAGCCTGGTCCCAGCCGTCGTTCATGCGCTCAGGCGCTGGCCCATTCGTGAGGTCGTGCTCTCAGACAGGACCGGTGGACGCCGCAGTGCGTAGAGGGCGAGTCCGAGGGCCATCCCGAAGACGACGTGCTCGAGCGCGAAGGTCCCGTAGCCGACGATCCGGGCCATGTGGGTGATTGGGTCGCCCGCACCGAAGAGCGAACTCGCGATGGGCAGGGCGATGAATGAGGACAGGGCGAAGACGAGTACTCCGTACGCGGTGCCAATCGCTACCAGGTTCTGACGTCGCACCTTCTGGGTGGCCAGCGCGAACATCACGCCGTACGCCGCGCCGGTCATCATGTGGATCAAGAGTCCCAGGATCGCCGTTCCGGGGGTGAACCAGAACGAGTGGCCGGCCATGGCCTGCTGCAAGGAGGTCATCATGGCGGTCGGCGTACCGACCAGGGAGGAGATGTGGAACAGCGGCGTGAAGAATCCGTGGTGCTGATAGGTCAGTGACGCAATCATGGCGACCATCGCCATGGCCGCTCCTCCGATCATGCCGGCGATGGCGCCCCACATGGCTTTCTTCGAGAGGGTGGTCTTGGGAATCGAGAACTGGTCGGATGGCATCTGGCTCCTTTTAGCCGAGCAGTGTGCTCGTCACCATTAGAAACCCCTCGAGCCGCAGAATCGTTCCCCACGACCGGCAGGACTTCTTCGGCGCGTCGACTCTCCTCTAAATGGAAGGATTAGAGCACTGGAGGGGTTTATGACCGTATGGAGCTTCGACATCGTCGATTGGAGCATTTCGCTGGTGAGTCCGGTACGTGTTTGTTGACCTCTTGATTAAGGACCAGTGTCGAGTCACGGTCGTGGAGCGATAATGTCTTCAGAATCCGCGCCTCGCCTTCCTGGTGGTCGTGAAGAGCGCCAAAGCTTCGAGTCGGTCGTGTCGCCCGAGATCCCGAGCCTGTGGCGCGCCGCGTTGGCGATGACCGGGAATCATCATGACGCCGAAGACCTCCTGCAGGACACGCTGTTGCGAGCGTTCAAGAACATCGAGAGCTTCGACGGTCGCTACCCGAGGGCGTGGCTCCTCACGATTCTGAGGAACACCCATCAGAATCGCAATAGACGCACTAGACCCGATTCGGTCGATCCCCAGTGTGTCGACGAGGGTGCTCTAGGGAAGAGCACGAGTCCTGGTGCGGACGCCGCGCTCCTCGCTCGTCAGTTCGATGAGCACGTCGAGGCTGCGTTGCGAGCGCTCTCTCCGAAGCTCCTTCAAGTGGTGGAGCTGGTGGACGTCTCAGCCTTCACGTACGACGAAGCGGCACTCGCGCTCGGGATACCGGTCGCCACGGTCACGAGCAGGGTCCACCGAGCTCGCAATCGACTGCGAGAGCAGATCGAAAGAACGTCGAAAGATGGAGCGACAGTGCAATGAGAATAAGAGATATTCGACCCGACATGTTCACCAAGAAGAGTGGCATCACGTGCGTGCAGGTCGCCCGGATTCTTCAGCAGTACCTCGATGAGGAGCTGGACGCCTCGCGCCGCGCAATGGTCGCTAGTCACCTGAGCGCGTGCCGGCGATGCGGTCTCGACGAGAAGTCGTTTCGGGAGATCAAGTCGGCTCTGGCACGGCGGCGCCAGGAGATCCCAGTCGAGCCGATCGATCGGCTCCGTAAGTTCGCGGCCGGCCTCGCGTCACCCGGCGCTCCTGACGAGGGCGAAGGCACGATTTAATGATGTCCCTGCCCACCTCGGGGGAGGCGTGGTCCAGTCAATGGAGGCGTCGCGCAAAGACGATCCCGGCGATGCTCGCCGCAACGTTCGTCGCTCTCGCGACGCTCCCCTTAGCGATTCCGTTGTTCACTGTCTTCGACGTGGTCCGAGGTCGACGACGGCTGCCACTTCTGAGAGCCTACGGATTCGTCCTGCAGTATCTGATCAACGACAGCGTAGAGATTCTCTTCGCCGGGCCCCTCTGGATGCTGGCTCGATTCGGACGGTCATTGGATTCCGAGAGATCGCGGCGCCGTCACCTGCGACTGCAGGCGTGGTCCATCAGGGTCCTGGCACGCCGAGCGGAACAGCTGCTGGGCATCCGAGTGAGCATCGATGCCACGAGCGACGATCAGCTCGGTGGCGGTCCGGCAATCGTCATCAGTCGACACGTGCATCTGTTCGACTCGTCGTTGCCGTCGCTGCTCTACCAGCGTCGAGGCTGTCTGGCCCGAGGGGTGATCATGGCGGAACTACTCGCCGACCCTGGATTCGATCTCCTTTACCAGCGGACCGGTTCAGTCTTCATCGTTCGAGACGGTGCTCCCGATGCCGCGGAGCGGGTCAAGTCGGTGGGAGGGGGGCTGGACGATCGTACCGTTGCCGTCATCTTCCCGGAGGGGCGGCTTTTCCGTCCGGCGCGGCTTGCTCGAAGCCTCGAGCGCTTGGAGTCCACCAATCCGGTGCGGTTCGAAAGGCTCAAGGGGCTCTCCCGACTCTTGCCGCCACGTCCCGCGGGACTACTGGCGCTCGCGAAGGCCGCTCCGGAGGCGGACCTCGTCGTCATCAACCATTTCGGCTTCGATGCCGTTCCCAACGTCCGCACGCTCGGGTCGGATGCGCCGTTGGATCTGACGGTCAGAGTCACGGCCACGAGGTACGCGAGGTCCCATATTCCGAGCAGCGACGATGAGTTCATAGTGTGGCTCGACGCGATCTGGTGCGAGATGGACGCGGTGTTGGGGCGAGACGAGAAGGCGAGAAAGCCGTGATCGACCGCCGTGAATGGTCGGCGGAGATCGAACGGTTCCACGTAAGTTCGCCGGGCCTCACTGGGGAGGTCCTGAAGTCTGCGCGCTGTCGTGGACAGACCCCCTACGAATGGTTAACCGATGGTGTCGACAGCTCCGACGTGGTCGTGGACCTCGGATGTGGTGATGGTCCGACCGCACCGTTGATTAGTGGACGATGGGTCGGCGTAGACCGAAGCATCGTCGAGCTAGAGGCCGCCGCCGCCGCGAAGTCAGGTTCCCTGGTGCAAGGCGTCTTCGAGCACTTGCCGATCCGCCAGCAATCCGTGGGCACGGTCTTATGCTCGATGTCGCTGATGCTGGCGGTTGATCTCGACGCCGCAATCGCCGAGATTCGCCGAGTGCTGCGATCCGGGGGGTCACTGCGGCTGCTGTTGCCTTCAACGAAGCCTCTGACCAATAGAGATCGTCTGCGCTACTTGCGATTGCGTAGAGCTCTCGGACTGGGCTCCTACTTTCCCTCGTCCCCATTGCTCGGGGTACCAGAGACGTTGTTGCACCGGTTCGGCTTCGCCATTGTCAGCGACGAGCACTCCCGATTCCGGTACGACGTCGCGACCGAACACCAGGCCCAGCTACTCATCCGTTCGCTCTATCTTCCGGGTGTCGATGACGCGCGTCGCGAACGCGCAGTCAACCTGGTGAGAC
>JAYSQJ010000088.1:0-18579 GCA_043721635.1 Acidimicrobiales bacterium
GCGGCCGCCCAGCCGGCCTCGAGGTAGAGCGCGGCGACGACCGCCTCGAAGGCATCGGCGAGCAGCGAGGGTCGCTCGAGACCGTGCTCCTTCTTCACGCCGCGCCCGACGCGCAGGCAGTTCGCGAGGTGCAGGCGCTGGGCTGCGACGGCGAGGGAGGCCTCGTTCACCACGCGCGAGCGCACCAGCGACCCTGATCCCTCGTTCAGCTCGGGGTAGGCGGTGTAGATCAGGTCAGCGATCGCCAGGTCCACCACGGCGTCGCCCAGGAACTCGAGCCGTTCGTTCGACTCGCAGCCGTGTTCGGCCGCGTAGCTCGAGTGCGTGAGCGCCACGACGAGCAGCTCGCTCCTTCGAGCCAGCCCCAGGCGCTCGGCTAACGCATCCAGTGGCGAGAGCAACAGGCTCACGCTCCTCGTCAGGCCACCTGCAGTTTCGCCACGACGTAGTCGACGGCGAGACGCACCGACGTAAGCCCCTCAAGGTCCTCGTCGTCAATGTGGAAGCCGGCCGAGTACGTCGACAGGTTCTCCTCCAGGGCCTCGACCAGCTCAATGAGGGCGAGCGAGTCAGCGCCGAGGTCGCTGAAGGAGACGTCCTCGACGATCTCGCTCGGGCTCTTCTCCAGGATCTCGGCGAGGTTGTCGCGCACGATACCCAAGATGGCGTTACGATCCAGTGATGCCGGGTTTGCAGCGTCAGCGCTCATGTGCACTCCTTTTCGTTGCTGCTCCAGATTACCGAGCGAACGGGGATGGGCTCCCGGTTATTAGCCCTGATCAGGACGGATAGTCGCGCGAAGTTTGCCGACCACTCCGGCCCGGTCCATCTCGGCGGCGACGCGCAGGGCGTTCATGATCGCCGTGGCGTTGGAGGAGCCGTGGCTGATCACGCAGATCCCGTCGACTCCCAGCAGCATCGCGCCACCTTGGTTCTCGGGGGTGAGGGCGGCGACGGCGGGCGCCAGATACTCGAAGAGGGCCTGGCCGGCCGCCTGGGTCTCGTCGTTGGTCCCGATCACGCCGAGCACCGTGGCGAAGATGAACTTGAGCGCCCCTTCGAGCGTCTTGAGGGCCACGTTGCCGGTGAAGCCGTCGGTGACCACGACGTCGACCGGCGAGGGGACGAGATCGCGGCCCTCGACGTTGCCGACGAAGTTGAGTCCGGCCGTGGCGCTGAGCAGCTGATGGGTCTCCTTGACGAGCGCCGTCCCCTTGGTCGACTCCTCGCCGATGGAGAGCAGCCCGACCCGGGGGTCCGCCACGCCGTAGTGGGCCCGTGAGAACGTGCTGGCCATCTGGGCGAACTGCACCAGCATCTCGGGCGTGCACTCGGAGTTCGCGCCGGCGTCGACGAGGACGGTGGGCGTGTGGCCGGGGTTCGGGATGGGCGTGGCGATACAAGGACGCACCACGCCGGGCAGGCGACCCATGCGCAGCAGCGCCGAGGCCATCGTGGCGCCGGTGTTGCCGGCCGAGACCATGGCGCTCGCCTGGCCGTCACGCACCAGTTCGGCGCAGCGCACGAGCGACGAGTCCTTCTTCTTACGCACGCTTCCCGCGGGGTCGTCGTCCATGAGGATGACCTCGGTGCAGGCGACGACCTCGAGGCCCAGGGGGTCGCCCATGAGGTCCGGCACGCCGACGAGGGTGACCGAGAGTCCTAATTCGTCGACGGCGCGCCGGGCGCCCGCGATGATCTCTCCGGGAGCGAAGTCACCGCCCATCGCGTCCAGGGCGATGGGCAGGGTCAACTTAGTTGACCTCGACGGCGACTCGACCCTTGTACCAGCCGCAGTTGGGGCACACCACGTGGGGCAGTTTGGACGTCGCGCACTGGGGGCAGACGCTGCGGGCGGGTAGCCCGAGGCGCCAGTTGGCGGCCCGGCGGCTACGGGTCTTGGCTTTGCTGGTCTTGCGCTTGGGGACGGCCATCGATCTTCACTTTCACCGGAACGGGCGAGCCCGTCACACTTCGTTGGATTCGCCGGGCTCGGAGCCCGTGAATCGGAGTCCGTCCAGTGTAGCCCAGCGGGCGTCGACCGGCACCTGGCAGGTGCAGGTCGCCTCGTTGCGATCGATTCCGCAGTACGGGCAGAGCCCCCGGCAGTCCTCGCGACAGAGCGGCGCCAACGGCAGGTCCAGGAAGATCGCGTCGTGGGCCATCGGGGCTAAGTCCGCGAAGTCGTGCTCAATCAAGTACGTCTCCTCGTCGCCCGGGCCGCGCTCGTCGACGAAGCGCTCGTTGACCGCAACGTCGCTCACGCCGAGCACCGGCGTCGAGCAGCGCCGGCAAGTCCCGTGCCACGGCGCCTCGACCCGGCCCTTCGCGTGCAGTCCTCCGCTGAAGCTCTCGAGGTGTACCTTCACCCGCACCGTCGCCTCGGCGAAGACGTCAGTCTCGGCGACGGCCCGGGGCGCGAACTCGTGGGGCTCGTCGAAGGGCGCCTCGAAGACGACCTCCAAGGTGGAGGGGACGTCGCGCAGCAATTGGGCGACCGGCACGAGGTACGGCGAGGAGGCCACGGTGCTTAGAACGCGTCCTGATCGAAAAAGGACGTCTCCTCGGGGGCCGTCGCTTCCGGGTAGCCGGGGGCGGACGAGACGAAGGACTCCTCGACGGTCTCCTCGTCGATCAACGAGGTGGGCAGACCCTGGGCGCTGAGTCGCTCACGGCCCGAGCGGGCCGTCTTCAAGAGACGCTCGAGCACGATCTCGAAGCTGCCGAGCTTGCCGTCGATGAAGTCCTCGGACTGGTTGATCATCTGACGGGCCTGGGCGTGGGCCTCGGCGATGACCTGCTGGGCGACGAGCCTCGACTGGCGCACAATCTCGGTCTTGTCGACCATGCGCGCCGCCTCGGCGCGAACCTGGTCCATCAGCTGTTGGGCCTTCTGCAGCTCGGCCGCCATCAACTCCTCGCGGTCGCGCAGCGCCCAACGGGCCTCGCGGATCTCCTCGGGGAGGCTGCGCAGCGCCTGCTCGAGCAGGCCCAGCACGTCGTCGCGCGGGATCAGGGCCGAGTTCGACAGCGGCATCTGCTTGGCGTTGGCGACCAACTCGATTAGGTCGCGCAGGTCCGTCTCGATGTCGCGCCGGGCGTGGCGCCCCGAGGGCTCGGTGAACTCCTCGGGGTTGTCGTAGCCGTCAAAGGACGTCATGGTCACCTCCTGGGAACTTCTGGTTCAAGCGGACCGCGACGGGCTTGGGCACGAAGGCCGACACGTTGCCGCCGAAGCGGGCCACCTCGCGCAGCAGCCGCGACGCGATGAACGAGTGGTTCGAGCTCGACGGGATGAACAGGGTCTCGACGCCCGATAGGGAGCGGTTCATCTGAGCCATCTGCAGCTCGCTCTCGAAGTCCGACACGGCACGCAGCCCCTTGACGATCGCCGTGGCGTTGACGTCGCGCGCGACGTTCACGAGCAGGGTCGAGATCGACACGATGCTGACGTGGCTCAGGTGGGCGCACGACTCGGCGATCATGTCGCGACGCTCCTCCAGGTCAAAGAGGGCCTCGGACTTCTGGGGGTTGCGGATGGCGGCGACCACGATCTCGTCGAAGATGTGCGAGGCCCGCTCGACGACCTCGAGGTGCCCGTTGTGGAACGGGTCGAAGGAGCCGGGAATCAGGCCAACCGTCACGATTCATCCCCTTGGTCGGGTTCCAACATCGTTACGAGCGTAGTGCCGTACCGCTTGGTTTTGGTCACTGCCCAGCCGGTGGGCGCGTCCATGTGGCGGTCGTTCTCGATGACGACGCGCTGGGCAGCGGCGCCGCGCAGCACGCTGGCGAGGTCGAGCGGCCCGTAGGGCGGGTCGGCGAGGATGAGGTCGAGTTCGTCCGGGGGCGACCATACGGGCAGCGTGGCGCGCACGAAGATGCACTCGGCGTGCAGCTGCAGTGACTCGAGGTTGGCCCGGGCGGCGACGAGGCAGGCCGGGTCGCTGTCGACGAAGTAGACCTTGGTGGCCCCGCGAGAGATGGCCTCGATGCCCATAGCCCCCGAACCGCAGTAGAGGTCGGCCACGACGAGGTCGATCAAGCCCCCGCGGCTCTCGAGCATCGAGAAGATGGCCTCCCTCGCGTAGTCGGTCGTCGGACGCACCGCTGGCGGCAGTTTCGCCTTCAGCGGTCGTCCCCGAGCCGTTCCACCAATTACCCGCACCCCCCAAGGTTACGCCGTGGGGGGTTACGATTTGAACAGGTAGTCCGCTTCTTCGTCGTCGATGAAGAGACGTAATTCGTCCACCATCTCGGGTTCGTCGCTCAGCCCGCTGCGTCGCACCATGGCCGACGCCACCTCCTGGGCGGCCACCAGCAGGTCCTCGTCGCGTCGCAACGAGGCCAATCGCAGGTCGCTGCGCCCCCGCTGCCGCGAACCGAGCAGGGTCCCCTCGCCGCGCAGGTCCAAGTCGATCTCGGCCAAGGCGAAGCCGTCCGAGGAGTCGACCAGCGCCTGGAGCCGGATGGCGCCATCGTCGCTCGGAGGTTCGCCGAGCAAGTAGCAGTAGCTCTGGACGTCGCCACGTCCGACCCGGCCCCGCAGCTGGTGCAGTTGGGCGAGTCCGAAGCGCCAGGCGTCCTCGATCACGATCACCGACGCCTCGGGCACGTCGACCCCGACCTCGATCACTACCGTCGCGACGAGGACGTCGATCTCCCCGGCGCGGAACTGAGCCATGACCTCCTCCTTCTCAGGCCCCTTCATCTGTCCGTGCAACAGCCCGAGCGCCAGCCCGCGCAACTCCTCCAGGGCGAGCCGGGTGCGCTCCTGCACCGCGCTCGTCGCCTCGACGCGCTCGGAGTCCTCGACGAGCGGGCAGATCACGTAGGCGCGCCGGCCGGCGGCGACCTCGTCGCGCACTCGCTGCCAGCAGTCCCTCACGTGGTCGGCGGACGTCGCCCACCGCGTCACGATCGGAAGGCGGCCGTGGGGCATCTCGTCGAGCACCGACCGGTCCAAGTCGCCAAAGACGACCATCGCCGCGGTGCGCGGGATGGGCGTCGCGGTCATCACGAGCAGGTCGGGGTCGGCCGCCTCGTCGGAGCGATCGCGGCCCTTGTCGCGCAGGGTGGCGCGCTGCTCGACGCCGAATCGGTGCTGCTCGTCGATGACGATTACGCCGAGGGAGCGAAATCGCACGTCGTCGGTCAACAGCGCGTGCGTGCCCACGACGATGTCGACCGAACCATCGCGCAGACCGTCGAGGACGCGCTGGCGGTCTTTGGCCCGCACCCGGCCGGTCAGCAGCTGGATCGACAGCGGTCGCTCGCCGCCGAGCACCGACGAGTCGGTCTTGGTGAGCCCCTCGAGGTCCCGGCGCAGTGAGGCGAGGTGTTGTTCGGCCAGCACCTCGGTCGGCGCCATCAGGGCCCCCTGACGTTCACCGTCGAGCGACGCGAGCAGCGCCGTCAACGCCACCACCGTCTTGCCCGACCCGACGTCGCCCTGGAGCAGTCGGTGCATCGGCAGCGGCGACGAGAGGTCGCTCGCGATCTCGCCCAGGACCCGGCGCTGGGCCGGCGTGAGTGCGAAGTGGTGGTGGGCGAGGAACCGGCGCACCAGCGTCGAGCCCGGTGCGCTCAGCGCACCGGGCTCGACACTGAGGTCGTCCTCTTCGATCGGGTGGCGGATGCCCGCCGCCGACTCCTCGAGCCGCCGACGACGCAGCGCGAGCAGGAGCTGCAGGCGCAAGAACTCGTCGAAGGCCAGCCGGCGCCGCGCCGGCGCGACGTCCTCGATCTCCTCGGGCAGGTGGATACCCCAGAACGAGGCGGTCCGGTCGACCAGTCCCAACTGCGCGCGCACCGCCTCGGGCACCGGGTCGAGCAGCGCACCGGCGCGACGCAGCGACTCCTCGATGAACCCGCCCATCTCCCAGCTCGTCAACCCGGCCTTGCCCGAGGCCGGGTAGATGGGCACGACCCGGCCGACGCGCGAGGCGTCGCGCTCGTCGCCCGAGGGTCCGACGATCACGTCGACGACGGGATTGGTCATCTGACGCTGACCCTTGTAGTCCGTGACCTTGCCGAAGAAGAGGGCCTGCACCCCGGCGGGCAATTGGCGCTCGCGCCAGGCCTGGTTGAAGAAAACGACCTTGAACGAGCCGCTGTCGTCGGCGACCGTCGCCTCGACCATCACCCGGCCCTGGCGCGTGCGACGGCCGCTGACCTTGTGTACCTCGCCAAAGACGGCCGCCTCCTCGCCGACCGTCAGGTCCGAGAGGTCGACGCGCTTGGTGCGGTCGATGTAGCGACGGGGGTACACGGTCAGGAGGTCAAAGACGCTCTCGATGCCGAGCGTCGCGAGCGCCGCGACGCGCTTCTCGCCGACGTTGCGCAACTGGCCGACCGGGACGTCGCCGAGCTGGCGTAGTCGGCGCGGCACCGCATCGTTCACTCGATGCCGAAGTAGTAGGGGTAGAGCGGCTGTCCCCCGTGGTGCACCTCGACCGAGATGGCCGGGTACTCATCCGCCAGGAACTCGGTGATCCGGCGCGTGTTGGCCGGCGACGAACCGTCACCCTCGATGATCGTCAAGAGCTCGTGCTCGGGCCCGATGAGTTCGGCCAGCAGCAGGTTGCTCGCGACCGCGATCGAGTCGGCGATGGAGCGAACGCCCTTGGCGCTGAGGCCAATCCAGTCGCCCACGTGCACCTCGCCGGCGTCGGTGGTGGCGTCGCGTACCGCCTGGGTCACCTCGGCCGCGACCACGTTGCACGCCGACTGGCTCATGGCCTGGGCGTTCTCAGCGGCCGACGCGTCGGGGTCGTACTCGAGCAGCGCCGCAAACCCCTCCACGATCGAATTCGTCGGCACGACGGTCACGATCTGGTCGACGAGGCCGTCCACCTGCTCGGCCACCGGACGAATGTTCTTGTTGTTGGGCAGCAGGACGACCTGGGCCGATCCGGTCGCGCGCACCGCGGCCACGAGGTCGGCCGTCGAGGGGTTCATCGACTGGCCGCCCTTGACGAGGGTCCGCACGCCGAGCGAACGGAAGATCCGCCCGACGCCCTCGCCGACGACGACCGCCACGACGGCGGTCGGCGGTGCCGGCTCGGTCACCACTCCCACGTCCGCGCCGCTCGCCTCGCGGACCCAGCGCTCCTCGATGACCTGCTCGCTGAGGTCGGTCACGCGAATCTCGCGGGGGCGGCCCGCGTCGAGGGAGGCCTCGAGCGCCGCACCAATGTCGTCGGTGTGGATGTGGCAGTTGTAGATGCCGTCGCCGCCGACGATGACGATCGAGTCACCGATGCCGGCCCACACCTTGCGAAAAGCGTGCATCTTGTCGTCGTCGGCGTCGAGCAGGTACATGACCTCGTAGCGCAGGTCGGCAATGTCGCCCTCGGCGCGCGAGTCGGTCACCTCATGGACGTGGACCTGGATCGACTCGACCGGCGGCGCGACCGGCAGCGGATCGTTCGCCACCACCGTGCACAGCGCGTCGAAGAGCAGCAGCAGGCCCGTGCCGCCGGAGTCGACGACGCCGGCTTGCTTCAGGACCGGCAGCTGCTCGGGCGTGAAGGCCAGTGCGACCTTGGCGCGGTCGCGCGCCGATCGCACCAGCGCGGTCAGCGACTCGCAGTGGGCCCGGGCCCCCTCGGCCGCCGCTCGCGCGACCGACAGCATCGTGCCTTCGACAATGCGCACCACGGCCTGGCGCGCGAGGGCGTCGGCGTGCTCGAGCGAGTCGGCGAGCACGCCGGGCTCGACGTCGCCGTCGGCCGGGAACTTCGCCACGAGCCCGCGCAGCATCTGGGAGAGGATGACGCCCGAGTTGCCCCGCGCGCCCATTAAGGACCCGTGCGCGATCGCCTTGCAGACGTCGGCCATTGAAGCGTTGGCCTCCAGCGGACCAAGCTCCTTGGTGACCGATTCAATGGTCAGGGTCATGTTGGTCCCGGTGTCCCCGTCGGGCACCGGATAGACGTTCAGGCGGTTGATGACCTCCTTGTGCGAGCGTAGGAGCTCGGCGTAGGTGGAAATCGCGGTGCGCAGTTCCCCTGCGGACAGCGTCATGGGAGTGGTCATCGCTAGCGATGCTACAATGGTCCTTCGGTTTATACCGGCGCTCGCATTTGCGGCCCCCGGGACAAAGGAGAACGTTCATCATGGCATCCGTCTGCGAAATCTGCGGTAAGAAGCCGTCATTCGGCATGAACGTGTCCCACTCCCACCGCCGCACCAAGCGCCGTTGGAACCCTAATATCCAGCGCGTGCGCGCGCTGGTCGGCGGCACGCCCAAGCGCGTGAACGTCTGCACTGGCTGCATCCGCTCGGGCAAGATCACCAAGCCCGCGCGCCGCAACGCCAACGCCTAATCCCGGCGCTCACTAGAGCAGGTGCTGGTAACCGCGTCGTTCGAACGGCTCGCCGCGCCACGTCCTCGTCGTGACGTCGGCGACGACCACCCCGATCGTGAGTGGTGCGCGCAGTCCCCGGTCGAGGAAGATCATGCGCAGCCTCGCGGGGTCGTCGGTCGCCATCAGCAGCTCGTAGTCCTCGCCCCCGGTCGTGGCCTCGTCGAGGGAGGCGCCATCCGCGACGGGCAGGTCAACGAGCTCGAAGCCGACGCCCGACGCGTCCGCGAGGCGGTGCAGGTCCAGGCCCAGGCCGTCGCTCAGGTCCATCATGGCGTGCACTCCGGCGCCCCGGGCCGCCTGGCCCTCGCTCAAACGCGGCCAGGGCCGACGGTGCGCCACGACCAGCTCGTCACCCAGGGGCGCCCCGTCGCGCCGGCGACGCAGCCCGGCGGCGGACCGGCCGAGCGGGCCGGTGACGAGCAGTTCATCGCCGGGCTTGGCGCCACTGCGCAGCACCGCGCCGCCGTCCGGGCACTCGCCCACCACGGTCACCGCCACGGTGACGTCGCGACCCCGCGAGAGGTCGCCACCCACGATGGGGCATTGGGTGATGATCGACGCGTCGGCCATCCCCCGGTGCAGCTCCTCCAGGTCGGTGCCTACGGGCGCCGTCACCGCGACGACGGCGCCGCGGGCGCGCGCGCCCATCGCCGCCAGGTCCGACACGGCGGCGGCCACCGCGCGAAAGCCGAGGTCCTCGAGTGGGAAGAGCTCCGCGTCGAGGTGTACGCCCAGGACCGCAACGTCGGTGCTGAGCACCGCCTGGCCCACGAAGGGCGCCAGTACTGCGGCGTCGTCGCCACTATGACGCTCGCCCGTGGGGATATTGCCCTGCCCCACGATTCTGACGATACGCTCAATGACGTCATCTTCGCGCCGGGGGTTATCCCTTTGGGGGATTGTTGGGTCAGCCGGCGAGGACATGGCACTGGCTCGCCAGGACAGCACCGCACGGCCGCGGCGCATTGAGATTGATGGAGGAACCCAACGTGACGTACCCGACCCGGAACCAGAAGCTCATCTCGTGGGTGGAGGAAGTAGCGCAGCTCACAACCCCCGATCGTATCCAGTGGTGCGACGGGTCGGCCGAGGAGTACGACGCGCTCTGCCAGCTGCTGGTCGACAACGGCACCTTTACGCGACTCTCGGACGCCAAGCGACCGAACAGCTACTACGCGACCTCGGACCCGGGCGACGTGGCGCGCGTCGAGGACCGCACCTTCATCTGCTCGGAGAAGGAGATCGACGCCGGCCCCACCAACAACTGGCGCGATCCCGCCGAGATGCGCGCGCTGCTGAAGGGGCTCTTCGCCGGCTCGATGAAGGGCCGCACGATGTACGTCATCCCCTTCTCGATGGGCCCGCTCGGCTCTTCCATCTCGCACATCGGCGTGGAGATCACCGACTCGGCCTACGTCGCGGTGTCGATGCGCATCATGACGCGCATGGGCCACGGCGCTCTCGAGGTCCTCGGCGACCACGGTTTCTTCGTGCCCTGCCTGCACTCGGTCGGCATGCCACTTGCCAGCGGCCAGGTCGACGTCGCGTGGCCCTGTGACGCCGAGAACAAGTACATCGTGCAGTTCCCCGACAACGAGGAGATCATCTCGTACGGCTCGGGCTACGGCGGCAACGCCCTGCTGGGCAAGAAGTGCTTCGCGCTGCGCATCGCCTCGGTGCTCGCGCGCAACGCCGGCTGGCTCGCCGAACACATGTTGGTTCTGAAGCTCACCAACCCCGCCGGCGAGTCGCGCTTCGTCGCCGGGGCCTTCCCGAGCGCCTGTGGCAAGACGAACCTGGCGATGCTGGTGCCGACCTTGCCCGGCTGGAAGGTCGAGACGATCGGCGACGACATCTGCTGGATGAAGCCCGGTCCCGACGGCCGGCTCTACGCAATCAACCCCGAGGCCGGCTTCTTCGGCGTCGCCCCGGGCACCAACATGCACACGAACCCCAACGCGATGTACTCCATCGAGGCCAACACCATCTTCACCAACACCGCGCTCACCTCCGACGGCGACGTCTGGTGGGAGGGCATGGGCGACCCGCCCGAGGGCCTCATTGACTGGAAGGGAAATCCCTGGGACCCGTCGTCGGCCGGCCCGGCCGCCCACCCGAACTCGCGCTTCACCGCCCCGGCGAGCCAGGATCCGGCGATCGCTCCGGAGTGGGAAGACCCGGCCGGCGTTCCAATCGACGCGATCCTGCTCGGCGGGCGCCGCGCCAGCGTCATCCCGCTCGTCTTCCAGTCGCGCGACTGGGACCACGGCGTCTTCCTCGGCGCGATCATGTCGTCCGAGACGACGGCGGCCGCCACGGGCGCGGTCGGCAACCTTCGCCGCGACCCCTTCGCGATGCTGCCCTTCTGCGGCTACAACATGGCCGACTACTTCGCGCACTGGCTAAAGTTCTCCGATCGCTTCGACGAGTCGAAGCTCCCCAAGATCTTCTACGTCAACTGGTTTCGCAAGGGCGAGGGCGGCAAATGGCTCTGGCCCGGCTACGGCGAGAACAGCCGCGTGCTCGAGTGGGTCTTCGAGCGCACCGCCGGTCGCGGCGAGGCCGTGGAGACGCCAATCGGCTACGTGCCGGCCGCGAGCGCCATCGACGTCGAGGGACTGGACGTGTCGAAGGAGGACATGACCGAGCTGTTGACGGTCCACGTCGACGAGTGGCGCGCCGAGGTCCCCCTCATCCGCGAGCACTTCGCCCAGTTCGGCGACCGTCTGCCGGCCAAGCTGGCCGCCCTGGTCGACGACCTCGAGGCGCGCCTCTCCTAACCGCGCCCGAGCGCGATCCGACGTCGTCGAGCGCAACCATGCTAAACAGGCGCCCAGACGAGTGGCCCGCCCAGTGCCAGGAGAGACCGTGATACTCGACCGATTCCGCATCGACGGCCAGGTGGCCATCATCACCGGCGCCGGCCGGGGAATCGGCGCCGCCAGCGCGCTGGCCCTCGCCCAGTGCGGAGCCGACGTCGTCATTTCGTCGCGCACCGCGTCGGACCTCGACGCGGTCGCCGGGGCCGTCGAGGCAACGGGAAGGCGGGCCGTCACCGTCGCTTGCGATCTGATGGACCTCGACGCCGTCTCGGCGCTCGCCGGGGTGGCCCAACGCGAGTTCGGACGCATCGACGTCGTCGTCAACAACGTCGGCGGGACCATCCCCCTGCCCTTCCTCGACACGACCGTTGCGTACCTCGAGGAGGCCTTCCACTTCAACGTCGCCACCGCCCACGCGCTCAACCTCGCGGCGGTCCCGACGATGCTCGCCCACGACGGCGGCTCGATCATCAACATCTCGTCGGTCATGGGCCGGGTCGCCGGACGGGGCTTCGCCGCCTACGGCTCAACCAAGGCGGCGATGGCCCACTACACCCGACTCGTCTCGAAGGACCTGGCCCCGCGCATACGCGTCAATGCGATTGCGGCCGGCTCAACGGCGACCTCGGCGCTCGAGATCGTGATGACGACGCCGGTGCTGAAGCAGATGATGGAGGACATGACCCCGCTGCACCGGATTGGCGACGTCGAGGACGTCGCGGCGGGCGTGGTGTACCTCGCATCGCCGGCCGGCAGCTTCATGACCGGCAAGATCCTCGAGATCGACGGGGGCACCGACGCACCGAACCTGGACTTCCAGCTCCCGGACTACTAGAGGTTCAGGTCCCCGGCCTCTTGGATCAGTCGGCCGTCTCGGCGTCGGCGACGATGAGACGCGGACCCGACGGCCAATCGAAGTAGCGCCACGTCCAGTTGATCATCACGCGCAGCTTGTTGCGAAAGCCGATCAGGTACCACAGGTGCAGGCCCAGCCAGGCGAGCCACCCGGCCGTGCCCTTGATGACGCCCCCGTGGGGCAGCTTGGCCACCGCCGCGTGACGGCCGATCGTCGCCATGATGCCCTTGTTGCGGTACCGGAACGCAGTGGTCGGCTCGTCGTGCAACACGTGCATGATCTGGGTCGCGCAGTGCCGGCCCGACTGGATCGCGACCGGCGCCAGCTGGGGGCAGTACTCGGTGCCCGAGAGCGGCACCGCGGCCGCGTCACCGACGGCCCAGACGTTGGCGCTCTCGAGCAGGCGCAGGTCGGGCGTCACCCGGGCACGCCCGCCGGGACCCGGTGACGCTTGCAAGTCGTGCGCCAGGGTGCCGCTCGAGGTGACGCCGGCCGCCCAGATGACTGCGGCCGTCTCGAGTCGCTCGCCGTCGTCGAAGCGGATGGCGCCCTCTTCGACCTCGACAACGGAGCGCCCGAACTGGATCTCGACGCCCAGGGACTCGAGCACCTTCTTCGCGTAGCGGCTCGCCGAGTCCGGGAACGCGGTCAGCAGCCTCGGCGCCAGGTCGACGAGCAGCACCCGAACGCTGGACCCGTCGAGGCGCATTCCGTCGCGCTTGATCGCGATGCGAATCAGCTCCGAGAGCGCCCCCGACGTCTCGACGCCGGTCGGCCCCCCGCCAACGACGACGTAGTTGAGCGACGCGCCCGGGTGCTCGGAGCGCAGGTCGGCCTCCTCGAGCGACAGCAGGAGCCGATTGCGCAGACGCCGGGCGTCGGCGAGCGAGTAGAGCGGCATTGCGTACTTCGACGCCCCCGGGATCCCGAAGAACGCCGCCGTCGCGCCCGTCGCGACGACCAGGTGGTCGAAGGCGATCTCGGTCCCGTCCTCCAAGATCACGACGCTGCGCGCGTGGTCGACCTGGCGCACCTTGGCGTGGCGGAAGCGGATGTTGTCGGCGTGGCCGAAGATCGTGCGGATAGGGTACGCGACGTCGGCCGGCTCGAGGCCGGCCGTGGCGACCTGGTAGAGGAGGGGCAAGAAGGTGTGGAAGTTGTGCTTGTCGACGATCGTGACGCGCACGTCCTGGTTCGCCAGACCCCGGGCCGTCGCGATACCCGCGAAACCGCCACCGATCACGACCACGTGAGGGAAGCCCGAGAGGTCCCGGGACCGTGGGGTGGTGTGGAGGGACATCGCCATAACGGTTCCAGCATAAGGAGGCCGATCGCCAGTTAACGACGCGCGAACCGGCGACCGAGTCCGTAGGCGACCCCCGCCACGACCATCAGCACCGCCAGCACACGGTCGCCGATCGCAAAGCGCAGCGTGACCGCGACCGGGATCACCGCGCCGACCACCCACAGCAGCTGCTGGCGCACGGCGAAGCGCGCGAAGGTCCTTCCCTGCGCGCCCGGCGCGACGTTGCGCTGGGTGATCGCGTCGAAGCTCGGCTGCACGACGGCCGAGCAGAGGCCCAGCCACGCGGCGAGGAGTACCTGGGCGAACAGGGCGGGGTGCGCCGAGGCCACGCCGGCACCGAGGCCCGTCGCGAGCAGGGCCAGCGTCAGCAGCGTCGACTCGGGCACGTCGTTGCGCACCCGCGTGACGAGGGCCAGTCCCCCGAGGGCGCCCAGGGCACTCAGGGCGAGCGCGAAGGCGAACCAGCCGAGGCCTGCGTGCTCGCGGCGCAGTCCGAAGGCCAGCAGGAACGTGGCGAACCCGACCGTGAAGCGCATCAGCGCCGCCGCGACCAGCCCCCAGGCGACCTCCACGTCGCCCATCGGGTTCAGTGCGTTGAGGTCCCGTTCACTCTGGGTGAGTCCCTCTACCTCATCGCGAATCAACTTGGCGGGCTGACGCAGACGAACGCTGGCGACGGTGGCGCCGAGGTAGACGAACGCCGCCACGATCAGGACGCTCGGCGCCCCGACGCCCTTCAAGAGGCCGGCCCCGAGCGAGCCGGCCAGCAGGCCGACGAGCGTGCCGAGCAAGGTCAACTGCGCGTTAAAGCCGGCGAAGCCCGTCTCCTCCTCGACTCCCTCGATCGGCCACCCGGCCCGACCAACGCGCGCCGAGTGCTCGCGCAGCTGGTCGGTGCGGGCCATCTCGGGCACGAGGGCGCCACGGGTCACGACGTACAACTTCGAGGACACGAGGACGAGGAAGGCCATGGGAAAGAGCCACAGCGAGTTGAGGTACTGGCTCATCAACCAGCAGAGCAGGACGCGCACGCCGGCCGAGGCCGCCACCAGGATCCGCCGGCCGTTGGCCGACCGGTCGATCAACGGCCCCAGGACGGGCGAGACGACGGCGAACGGCGCGATCGTCAGGAGCAGGTAGAGGAGGACCTTGCCCTTGGCCTCGGTCGGCGACACCGAGAAGAAGAGCGAGCCGGCGAGCGAGACGGTCACCATGGTGTCGCCGGCCATCATCAGGACGTGCACGAGCGCGAGCCGGCCGAAGGCCGTGCCTTGATCGAAGAGATCCTGCGCGGAGGCCCACGCTAAAGTGCCAAATCCTCGGCGGCGCACGAGTACCCATGGTAGGTGATGCTTTTCGGGCCATCGAAGGATAAGTTCGCCGCCGCCCTGCTAGACCGGCCTCGTGCACTGGTCGTTTCTCCAGAACCTTCCGCTCAGCCTCGCGACCGCGCTGGCCTGGACGTTGTGCGCGTTCGTGGTCGGCCGAGTGGTCGGCCGCCATTCGACCATCGACGCGTTCTGGGGAGCCGGCTTCGTGGTGGTCTACCTCGAGAGCCTGGCGGTCGTGCGCCACGTGACGTTCCCGCCCGGTTTCAAGGGAATGGTCCTCTCCCCCGACTTCGCCGAGCGCTACGTCGTGCTCGGCGCAGTGGCGCTGTGGGGCGTGCGCCTCTCGGCCCACCTGGCGCTTCGCCAGCGCGGCTCGGCCGAGGACTCGCGCTACGTCGCGATCATGCGCGGCGCGCACGACCGCCACGAGACCTGGTACGCGTTGCGCACGATCTACGCACTCCAGGCAGTGCTCCTCTGGTTCGTGTCGATGCCCTTGCAGTGGACCGCCTTCCACGAGTCCTTCGACGCACTGCTCTACGTGGGACTCGCGCTCGTGGCGATCGGCGTGGCCTTCGAGGCGACCGGGGACGAGCAACTGCGGCGCTTCCTCGCCGGCGAGGCCAATCGCGGTGCGACGATGGACCGGGGCCTCTGGCGCTATACGCGCCACCCCAACTACTTCGGCGACGCCGTGGTGTGGTGCGGCTTTTACGTCGTGGCCTGCTCGGCGGGCTGGGGTGTGGCGACGATCCTCTCGCCGATTCTGATGGTCTGGCTGCTGACGTCGCTCTCGGGCCGTCCGATGCTCGAGCGCAAGCTCGCGTCGACCCGCACCGGCTACGAGCGCTACGTGGCGACCACCAGCTCGTTCGTCCCGCGGCCTCCGAAGGAGACCTGACCGGTTAGTTGGAAAAGCACCCCAGGCGATAGACGTCCGGCGGCAGGACCTCGGGCTTGCAGACGGTCGCGCGCGAGGCGAATTCCCAGCGTGACGTCACGGCGTTGAAGTGCAAGACCTCGGTGACGCCAACCTGGTGGGGCTCGGTGCCGATGGTCGCCCCGGTGAAGGCCCAGGATCCCTCGCAGCCGAAGTGGTCGATCGAGTGGAGCGCCAGCGGCCCGGCGAAGGCCACAGCGAGCGACGAGGTACTGCACGGGACGGCGAAGGGCGGCTGCGTCGCGGTCGCGGTGGTGTGGATGCTCGCCACGACGAGAGCGACGAGCAGCAGCGCGCTGGCGACCAGTCGAATCTTCCTCATGCCCGAAGTACAGCACAACCGGTCGGAGCCGATCAGGGAATGTTCAGCAACTCCGAGAGCAGCACGGCCATGGCGGCCGCCCACTCGGCATCGTCAATCGGCTCGGCCGAGATGTCGTCGAGGGTGCGACCCACCAGCATCACCTGGACGAAGACCGCAATCGAGCGCGCCGACATGTCCTTGCGCAACCAGTCGCGCTCCTGGCCGAACTCGACGATGCGCATCAACTCCTCGGTGAGACGGGCCTGCGCGGTGCCGATGCGCGCCTTCAGCTCCGGGCGCATCATCGACGCCGCCACGACGCGCACGCGCAACCCTCGACGGGCGCGCCGCTCGGGTCCCGAGGCGAAGGTGCCCACCATGCCCTGCAGCGCGGTGCCGTACTCCTCGAAGGAGCCAACGGAGTCGTTGATCTGTCGCAGCGCGACGACTCCCTCTTCGGCGAGCGTCGCGAACATCATGTCGTAGGCGGCGTCGATGACGCCCTCGCGCGAACCGAAGTGGTGGTACACGGACCCGTAGTTCACGCCAGTCGCTTCACAGATTTCCGGTATACGAATGAGCGACTCATCGCCGCTTAGCAGGCGTTCGGCGACTGCGTCGAGCACAATTTGCATGACGGGAGCGGAGCGACTTTGCTTGGCCATCACGGAATTTTAACCTTCCGCAGACCGATTACATCAGAAATTTGACAAATTGTTGATGTCATGACATCGCCCGAGGACGCTCGGAATCGAACAACGAGCCAGTTCGGCCTATCACAACACGCGCGCCACCTAGGACCGCTCCCCGTGGGCCGTGGCGACCTCGTTGCTACAGCGCGACCCCGGACGCCAACGGAAACGAGGACGTCCTCGACCACTTCGCGTCGTGCCCGATCAGAAGCGCCTCGTAGCCGTGGAGGGCCTCGATGAAGGGCAGTGCGTCGAGTCCCCCAACGACGAGCGCCGTGGCCAACGCGTCGGCCAGCCCGAGGTCCGGCCCCGTGACCGTCGCGGACGCCAACGCCGTCGTCGTGTCGGCGCTAAAGGGGTTGACCAGGTGGGCACCACGCTCGTAGTCCCCCGAAGTCGCCACACCCCCCACCGCCTCGACCACGCACACGAGCACGGACCGGTCGAAGGGGTTGACGACGCCGACCCGAAAAGCGCCGGTCGGCGTCGGTCGCCCGGCCACCGCGACGTCGCCGGCCGCGTTGACGATCGCTCCGGTGGCGCCGAGCGACGCGAGCACGGCGAGCGACGACTGGGCGGCCCATCCCTTCACGTAGCCGGTCGGGTCCACGCCCCCCGGCATCGACCAGGGATCGAACCACCCGCCAGATACCTCCTTCGCGTACGAGCACAGATCGAGCACGTGGGCCACTTGTGGCGGCGCCGAGGCGACGTCAATCTCACCGCGGCGAAGTCGGCTCACCGGACTCTGCGGCTTCCACGTGCTGAAGACCTCGTCGACGTCGCGGAGCATCGCCGCGGCTCGTGCGAAGACCTCGTCGACGGCTCGATCGTTGAAGCCCCGCTCGTCGAAGAGGTCGAAGGTGACGACGGTTCCCATCACGTCTTCCTCGTGGTGTCGCATGAGGGAAACCTAGACGTCCACGGAGCGGTGATCCGGTGAGCCGGTCCTAGAGGCCGAGCTTCTTGAGCGCCGACTGCAGCGACTGCGCGAAGCCGGCGCTGGTGTAGCTGGCCCCCGAGATCGACTGGATGTTGGCGCTCTGGGCGCGCATCGACTCTTGCTCGAGCATCGGAATCGACTGCTGGTCGATTGACTGGGAGCGATAGTTGCCACCGTCCTGCAGCGTCGAGATTGTGACGCTGGTGATCTTGCTCCCGGTCGCGGTCACCTCGACCGAGAGAACGCCAAAGTAGTAGTTGACCGCCTCGCCAATCACCGAGCGGGTACCGCTGTTCGCGGTCGTGGTCGTCGTCGGTGCGGTGGTCGTCGTCGGTGCGGTGGTCGTCGTCGACTTCTTCGACTTCGGCGGAGGCGCCGCGGCCACGGTTGATGTCGTCGCCGGAACGGTCGTCGGCGTCGTCGTGGTGGCGCCGGTGCCAGTGCTGGCGCCGGCACTCGTGGGCAGTGCGCCGACGGTCATGCCGACGGGCGCGGTGTGGAAGAGCATCACCCCGGTCAGTCCGACTGCCGTGGCCGACGTGACGATGACGGAACGCTTCATTGATTCACCCTCTGGATCGTGGTTCGATGTGTGGACATGTCAGAACGCAAACACTTCGGTGTGGATCCGCTCCTCGCGCACGCCGGCACGGGCCGCGGTGGCGGTGACGTGGTCAGTGAAGGCCGCCGGACCGCAGACGTAGACGTCACTCGTGGCGATTGACGGCGCGAGGCGGCGCAGCGTCGCGGCGTCGAGCTTCACCTTGTGGCGTGAACCGACCAGCTCGTGCAATACGCCGCCGCGCTGGCTGACGAGGGCGGCCATCTCGTCGCGGTGGATGAGGTCCTCCGCGTTCGAGCCCCGCACGATCACCGTGACGTCGACCGCGGTCGGCAGGTCCTCGAGGATCGCGCGAAGCGGCGTGATGCCGACGCCGGCGCCGACCAACACCACCCGGTTCGTCTCGCGGGCGTGGTGGGTGAACGCGCCGTAGGGTCCCTCGACGAAGACC
>JAYSQJ010000089.1:0-10323 GCA_043721635.1 Acidimicrobiales bacterium
GTACTCCGACAGCGCCACATGTCATCACGAGAGTCGTTGCCGTTAACGGGACCGCAGCACTAAGGAGTTGACGCCGGCACGGGCGTCACGCCGCGGCGCCGTAGATCGTGGTCAAAGTCCCCGATCTTCAGTAGGAAGTCAGCGCCTCCTTTGATGTCGCGCACGATCGCCTTTTGCGCGGCCACGCCATTTCCCTCGCCTAAGGCCTCCAGCACCGCCCAATGCTCGTCGGTCTCGACTTGGATGCGAATATCTCTGGTGTAGTAGTGCATGAACGGACCAATTTGGATCCACAGTCGCTCGATGAGATCCTCCAACACGGGGGACCGGGCGGCTCGGTAGACGGCGAACTTAAAGCGCTGATTGAAGTCGAGGTACTGCTCGGCTGATCCCGACTGCGCAGCCTCAGTCTTTCGCTCCGCCAGCGACTTGAGGGTCCGCAGCTCTCGCTTGGTCACGGTCGCGGCCGCCTTTTCAGCGGCCATCCCCTCGAGGAGGATGCGAAGTTCTACCAACTCGTTGAATCGACTTTTTGAGAGCGTCGGGATCACTACCGTGCCGTTGGCTAGGGAGTTGACGGCGAGTTCTGCGGTGAGTCTCGAGAACGCCGCCCTTACCGGCATTGGGCTGACTCCGAGCGCCGCCGCAGTGGCTCGGACCGTGAGCGTGTCGCCCGGAGAGTACTTGGCGGACATGATCGCTTCTCGAAGTTCGCGGTAGACAACCTCGTGCAGCGGCTCCCAATTGACCTTAGAGACGGAGGAGTTGGACACCATCATGCTCCCATGGTACGAGACCAGCATCCTACGCAGAACCCAATGACACAGATCGGTCGCTCAGAAACGCTCACATTTCCCAATCTCCCACACGGCGCGTTCATCGGTCGCTGGAAGTTCGTGACATTCCGCAAACTCCTGACCTTGCTCGAAGCGGTGGCGCAGCACTTCATTCGGAGTTGCCGCTCCCCGTTTCCGCCGAGACGATGGGGAGCGGCTCGAAAGGCTTCGCCCGAAATCCTCGCATGGCTCGCACCGACAACGTCTGGAAGGGAGTGACGAATCGCAAGTATCGGGTATTTGGTGTCGGGATCGTCGCGTCGGGCCGACGTGCCTCGGAACTCTCGATCGCCGTGTAGGGGCGAAGTCAGTTCGCAGCGAAGGACGGAGGCGAACCGATTCGCGATGTCGTCATCGACCACGACGTACGCATTCGCGAAGTGGTTACCTTCGGGTCCTGGGACTGCGACCGCCACATTGTGGAAAGCCGATGTAGTGGGCGATTCGTGGGGATCGGTCAACGTATCTTCATCAAGGGGTGGTTGTTCGAAACGCGAATTTTCCAGTAAATGAAGGGGATTCAATTCGACGATTGAGGGTATTAAGTAAAAGTACTTGAGATCAGTGATCACACTAAATTCTATGATACGGTCTCGGCATTGGCCGCTAAACATCAGTCCAGTTACTGATTGGCCTTCACTGGGGGGTGTTGAAGGGTGACGTCACTATCTGAACCAATGAACTTCCATGACCGTTCTCCTGCGACGGGCGGTCTTCTGATGCTTCATGGCGCGCTCGAAGGCCAACTGTCCGACGGTTCCTTTCTCGCCCATCAGCCACGCCGCACATTGAATCGGTCAATCGCTCATGGCGACCTGAGTGGTCGTTCGTGGGACAAGAGGAGAATCAATGAGCAGCACTGCTGAACCTGGCGGCCGGAATGGTGAGGAGTACCTCTTGCTGGTGGAGTCCACGCAGGCGGAGCATCTGGCTCGCACGGTCGTCGGTGCCGAAGGATCCTGGATCACGATGGCCGACGGCCGAAAGTTGCTCGACATGCACGGGCAATACATGTGCGTCGGGGTCGGACACGGCGATCCAAGAATTCGAGCGGCGTTGCACGAGGCCGTCGACGGCCTCGATTTCGTGTGTGAACTCCTGTCCCACGAAGGCAAGTCGAAGGCAGCGAAGCTCCTCGTTGAGGAGACCATGAATCATTCCCCGTGGTGGGGAGGGTGCCGTTTCGTGAGTTCCGGATCCGAGGCGGTCGAGATGGCGCTGCTCGTGGCCCGGACCTACATGAATCGACCAGTCATTGTGGTCAGTCAAGCCTCGTACCACGGCTGGACTACTGCCGCCGCGGCGTCAACCACGTTGCCGTACCTACGTAATATCTTCCACAATCACAAGACCGGTGAGATTCGATCGGTGCCAACCACCCACGGTGATTTTCACGCCGCGCCCGCGCCGTTGGGACTCACGACCGACGAGGAGATTCGAGAGTGCGTCAAGGAGACCGAGCGGACCATCCGAGCGGCCGGCGTTCAGAACGTCGCTGGCTTCATGCTGGAGATCTACAAGGGTGCGGGCGGTTTCCTCGTCCCCGACCTCTACGTCCAGTTAATCCGAGAGATGACAACCCGTCTCGGCATTCTCTGGATTGACGACGAGGTGATCGCCGGCGCCGGTCGCACTGGCGCATGGTGGGCGTTCCAGCACACGGGGGTCGAACCAGACATCCTGGCAACGGCCAAGGGCCTCAGCAGCTCCGCGGTCCCCGCCGGCGCGGTGGTCGTCAACCGAGAGATAGCCGACTTCCTCGGCGAGGGCCGATGGGCCTCGGTGAGCACCAACTCGGGCCACCCCCTGGCCGTGGCCGCCATCGCCGCGAACATTGAACTCATCCGGGACGAGAAGGTCCTCGATCACGTGACCGAACTTGGCGTCCACTTCGGCCAGCGGCTCAATCGAATGGTGGACGAACATCCCTGCGCGGAGTCTGCGAGCGGCCGTGGATTCGGTTGGTCCCTCAACCTGGTGAAGGATGCGGCGACCGGAGAGAAATGGGTGCCGCGTG
Organism: Acidimicrobiales bacterium; assembly: GCA_043721635.1. Lineage (GTDB taxonomy): Bacteria > Actinomycetota > Acidimicrobiia > Acidimicrobiales > RAAP-2 > RAAP-2. The sequence goes on from JAYSQJ010000089.1 coordinate 2,854, forward strand.
ACCGGTGGTTGACCCCGGGCGTGGATCCCGAGCCGGAGTTTCGACCGGGTCAGTTCATTGCGGACGAGTGTGAGAAAGACGGCATTCTCCTCTTCAATTTCCTGCCCAATACTGTCACCCTCGCGCCGCCATTGAAGATCAGCCTGGCCGATCTTGACCTCGCACTCGACTCGATCGATCGGGCGCTCAACGAACTTGACGCACTCACTGGACCACGCAACACGAAAGGCAATTGAGAATATGACAATCGAAAATCAGTCCCCTCCATCAGCATTGAAGGCGAATGCCATAGGCCCCACTCGAGTCGTCGCCTACACGGCGGCGATGATCGGGCCGGCCGCATCCATCGTGTTGGGGCTCGTCGTCGCGGTCTCCTTCGCGGGCTACTCGACGCCCCTCGTCGTCCTGCTCTCCTTTGCGGCAGCGCTACTCGCCTCGGGAAGCATCGCGGCCTTCGCACGTCGGCTCCCAAGCGCGGGATCGTTCTTCACCTACAATTCGATTGCCCTCGGTCGTCCCGCAGGGTTCGTCACCGGATGGTTGATGGCGTTTGCCTACCTGGTGTTCGTACCGGCCGGGCTCGGAGCTACGGGATCCTTCTTCACCGACTTCGTCGGCGCGGCCTTCCACGTGCACGTCAACGAGAACATCTTTCTCGTGGCCGTCCTTCTGTTGATCGCCTTTCTGGCCTACGAGGGAATCAACACCTCGGCTTCGGTGGACATCGTGATCCTGGTCTTCGAGATGCTGGTCATTTTGGCCATCGCCTTCACCATCTTCTTCAAAGGAGGCCCGGGGCCGATTGGGGTGTCGGTCCTCGAGCCGCTCAACAACCTGAAGCATTCGTTCGGCAACCTCGCCCTGGCCATGGTCTATACGGTGGTGATCTTCACTGGTTTCGAGTCCGGCGCCGTGCTCGGTGAGGAGTCCCGCAATCCCCGTCGAACCATCCCGCGAGGCATCTTCGGTTCCGTCATCGTCGTGGGACTCTTCTACTTGATTGTCTCGTGGGCCGAGATGCACGGTGTAGCACCCAAGAACATGGCCTCGTTCGCCGCCAGCTACACCCAGCTTCAGACGCTGACGAGCCAATACTGGTCCAGCGGAGCAATCTGGCTCATCGACCTGGTGGTTGCGTTGAGCACGCTGGCGTTCACGATCTCGGCGTTCAATTCCGGTGTCCGAATACTGTTCGCCATGGGTCGCGAGCACATGCTGCCGGTCGGGTTCTCCAAGACCTCGCATCGTCACACCCCCTACGTTGCGATCATCGGGACCAGCCTTTTCGCGCTGATCATTGGCTTGCCGGTATCCCTGGCCGAGGGCGGCTTCAATACGTTCGCCTACGTCGGTGGATCCGCGGGAATCGCCTTCATCCTCTTGTACATCTCGCTGAACGTCGGGGTCATTGTCGCCTTCCGACGGACCTACAAGGCCGACTTCAAACCGTGGTCCCACGCGATCGCTCCGGTTCTGGCGATTGCCCTGTTCTGTATCCCCCTCGTCGGCACGTTCTATCCGGTTCCGGCCTTCCCGTACAACGTGCTGCCGTACATCGCGCTGGTCTGGCTCGCCATTGGCATCGTCATTGCCGCCGTCCTCGCGAAGAAGCGTCCGGAGGCGCTGGCACGGATCGGACGCATCTTCTACGAAGATCCCATCACGGACCAGACCGTGGAGGGCGTCGGTCGCCAGCTCGGACCGATTCCTCCCATCATGGAAGGCTGAGTGTCCGGCCCGAGGAGAGCCTCACAAGCATCAAAGAGAGTAAATGATTGCTGAGAAAGTATGAGTACCCATGACGTCGAACAACCCCTACGAAAGGTGTATCTGATGAGTGATTCAAACAACTTGCTGGCGCAGTTGCTGGACGCCTACAACAGCCATGACACGGACAAGGTCCTCTCCTTCTTCACGGACGATGCCGTGTTCGTGTCGCCCGTGGGACCGGGTCCCGATGGTCGACACTTCACCGGCCAGGACGCCATTCGCGAGGCCGTGGCGTCGCGCTTCAAGGCGAGCCCGGACGTGCACTGGGAGTCAGAGTCCCACATCGTGGCGGCGACGAGGGGTGCCTCGTCGTGGTTGGTCACGTGGACTGGTGAGGACGGCACCAAGATCGCGAAGCGAGGATGTGACCTCTTTGACATCCGTGGCGACAAGGTGAGTCGCAAGGATTCCTTTTTTAAAGAGGTGTAGCGCGTTTTGAGGTGGAACCGAAGAGGGCTGCCGATTGCTCGCGGGCAATCGGCGATCCTCGAGGACGGAGGGCACGAGCGACGGTGCTCGAGAATCGGCCGAACCGTAATGAATTGGCGTAAATCGGAACTCGATGCGATGAACTGAGGGACATGGAGAATTCAATGCCGCGTTATTGGGATCTTCCCGAAGCGAGCGGTGGTGGACGCACTGCGTGGGGCCTTTACGGAAGTGACGACTCGGTGGGACGGATCAATCTCCTCACCCCGCAACGTGTTCTCGACGCCGTGCGACTCGTGCGAAAGGGCACCACCTTCGCGCTCAACGCCGCGGTTGACGAGTTCGATCCACCACTTGATTCGACCAGGTCTGCAGCCCGGCATCGGTACCTTGAGGTTGGCAGTGACCTGGGTGTTGAAGACATGGATGACGTACTGGACGACTACTTCCCGCAGATTTCGAGCCAGTGGGACTCCCTGGCCCATATCGCGGCCACACCGGGAGTTTTTTACAACAACGTCTCGCTGGATGATGTGAAGACGCGGGGCGCCAACACCATTGACCACCTGGCGAAGCGCGGGATCGTTGGTCGTGGTGTATTGCTAGACGTTGGCCGTGCCGCCGCACAGGGGAGTGGTGGGGGAGTCGACACGTCACATGGATCGATTTCTTTGAGTGTCGCGGACTTGGAGGAGGCCCGAGAGCGGGCGGACGTGTCATATTCCGATGGCTGCATCGTGTTGCTCCGAACCGGGTTCATCGACTGGTACCGCAAGCAAGGGATTGCCACACGTGAGGAGTTGCACCGTGATCTACACGCACCGGGAATCGAGCACACCGAGGAGATGGCGAGTTACCTGTGGGACAGTGGTGTGGCGGCCATCGCGTCGGACACCTTCGCCGTTGAGGTGTGGCCACCAGATATGTCGGAGTCCGCGCGCCCCTTCGGTCTTCTGCATCGGATCCTGATTGGTCAACTCGGAATGCCGATCGGTGAGCTATGGGACCTGGATGCCCTCGCTCAGGATTGTCACGTTGACGGCGTCAATGAATTCCTTCTGGTGAGTGCGCCCCTCAACATTCGGCGTGGCATCGCCTCTCCAGCGAACGCAATTGCGTTGAAGTGAGTTCCGGTCAATTATCTTGAGCAACATTCGACCGTTTCCGTCGTCAACTTCGCCAGGATGGTTAACGTCGGCCATTTCATCCTTTTGTATTATCCGTCTCGTCATCACTGGCGCGACTGATGATTCGCCAGCGACGACGTCGATGAAGGTGCCACCAGGGGTGCGCACGTGCCGCGCCAATGTAGTTGGATTTGAGATGGAGAATCAGGACTAGCGTTCATTAGTATGAATCGCGCCACGAGGTACTTGGCGGCGATCCTGATCGCCGGTGTCGTGGATACCACTATCGCCTCCGATACTTTTGCTGCTGCCGCAATCACGCCCCCACCGGTGACGTCGACGGGCTACGACATTAGTTGGCCCCAGTGCGCGGGGATCTTCCCGCCCTCGCCTGGATTCGGGGTCGTCGGCGTCAACAATGGCGTCCCTTACTCCAAGAACAGTTGTCTATCCAACGAACTTCGTTGGGCCCAGAACGCTGCTAACGGCGCGCCGGCCTTCTACGTCAATACGGGCGATCAGGGGCCTTCGGGCAACCCGAACTGGCCGAGTTCGCGGACCACGCCGAGGGTCTGCTCGGGGGCGAACTCCGTCCCCTGCTCCTACGACTACGGCTGGGGTGCCGGCGAGGCCTCTTTCGCCACCGCAGTCAGCGCCGAGCGCGCCGTCGGCAGCGCGTCGCCCGCGTTGGCGGCGAGGAGCGCGCCGTGGTGGCTCGACGTCGAGACCGGGAATGCCTGGGAGGCGAAGGCGACGAGCTACGGACCCAGCGCATCGTCGCACGCGAATGACCTGGCGATGATCGAGGGTTTACTGGCGTACCTGCACAGCATCAACATCACTTCGGTTGGCATCTACTCGACGACGTCAATGTGGAACGGCATCACCGGCGGGTCAGTGACGGAGCTCAACGCCGTGTCAACGTGGGTTCCGGGTGCCGGCTCGCTGGCCCAGGCCCAGTCGAACTGCGCCAAGCCCTCGTTCACCGGCGGGCGCGTGTCACTGACCCAGTACCCGTCGAACGGCTTCGACGGCGACTTCGTGTGCGGCCTGCTGAGCGCACCGGTGACGGTGCCGGTGACGGTGCCGGCGTCGGCGACGTACTCGGACCAGCTGATCGCCACCAATAACAACGGCCCGGTCACTTTCGTCCAGACCAGTGGCGCACCCAACCTCGTCGTCAGCGCCACCGGCCTCGTCACGACGAGCGGCCAGCTCGCCCCGGGTAGCTACAGCGTCACTGGCACGATGAGCGACGCGCACGGCGATGGCGGCACCTTCAGTTTGACGCTCAATGTCGGCACGATCTTCCAGTCTTCGCTCACGACGGGCTCGGTGAAGGTGCCTGGATCGGCCTTGTTCTCGAATCAGTTGAGCGCGACCGGCAACGGTGGTCCGGCGACGTTTGTCCAGGCCAGCGGCGCACCAAGCCTCGTCGTGAGCTCGACTGGTCTGATCACGACCTCGGGCGCACTAGCACCGGGCACGTACGGCGCGAAGGGCACGGTCACGGACGCCTTGGGCGGCCTGGGCACGTTCACGTTCACCCTCACTGTCGGCATCATCTCCCAGAAAGCACCGACGAGGGCCTCGGTCACCACAATCGGGTCGACCACGTTCTCGGACCAACTGAGCGTGTCGCGAAACGACGGTCCCGTCAACTTCGCCCAGACCGGCGCCCCGTCGAGCCTCGTCGTGAGTTCGACCGGGCTGGTCACTACCGGCAGCGCACTGACGGCAGGTATCTACAGCGTGAAGGGAGTCACGACTGACTCGTTCGGCGACGCAGGTACCTTCGTCTTTACCTTGACGGTCACTCCGATATCAACGAGCACCACGACGACAACACCAGTTGGCCCTATGGCACGGGTGGTCAGAGGTCACGCGACTGCCGGCCGAACCGCGGTGCTCATCGTTACCGGATTGGGTTTCTACGGCCGGCCTCACGTCACGAGCCACGTTGGTACGACCATTGTGGTCATTCACGACACCGGTCGCGCTCTGACCATGAGAGTGAGCGTTCGGTCCGGATCGCGCAATGGAGTCTTCGCCTTCACCTTCGCGTTCAGTCACGGCCAGACCTGCAAGGTTCGATACGTTCAGCGTTGATGATCAGCCCATACACGCCCGGTACGGAATCCCACTTCCTTCTCGGACCGGGTAGCGCTTTGGATGGCAGAATATTGAGGTTTCTCGGATGGCGAGACGCGCAACGAGGAGGACCGCGTCGCAGTTACAGAGTCATCGACGCCACCATCGCAGTGGTTGGCGCGGTTGAGCCGCCCGCCGGCTCGATCGTGATTGCGATCGCCGACGGCATGGGCGGACCCACGACAGTGAAGGCAGTGAATCTCGGCGCGCGGCCCATCAAGGCGAGCGATATCGGCTTGCCGTTGATGATCCCCCACAACTGATAGGTGCTCGCAGCAACGAGGGTCGGCAGTTGAGACTTCACTAAGTAGCCACTTCCGTTAGGGAGCAAGACGAACTCCGCCAGCGAGGAAGTCCCGTTGGTCCCAAGTTCCACTGTTCGGTGTCCCGGTGCGACCAGGGCGGCGGCGACTGCTTGGCTGTTCGCGTTGTTAAGAGCATTTTGAAAGTGATTGACCCGGCTGTCGGCGCCCACCAGGCTGAGACTCAGGGCGAAGAGCCCTGCAGCCATCGCACCAATGACCAATGCGGTCGCGATCCGGTTTCGCTTCGAACGATGTTCCAATGTGGGGAGGAGCGCTAAGCCGATTCGTTCTTCCAAAGCAATGGCGCCGGCAAGATTGAGCGGCGCGGCCTCATCGGGGTGAAGCCGATTGGCAATATTGGTCCAGAGTCCCTGGGGCAGCGGCTCGACCGAGTTGCCGAGCGCGTAGGTGACCTCGCGCAATTGGTCGAGTTCGCGCTGACAACGCGGACAGGTTTCAACATGATTTTCGAGTTCGGCGCGCTCGTCGTTGTCGATCGCGTCGAGCGCCAACGGGGCAAGTAACTCCACCGCTTCGTCGTGGTACATCACCGCTCCACCTCTAGGCTCCTGGACTCACCGAGCGCTTGACGCATCCGACGCATTCCATTTCGAATTCGACTCTTCACCGTTCCCTCGGGTTGATTCAATAGGTGCGCAACCATCACGTAGGAGTGTCCTTCGAAGTACGCGAGCTCAATGGCTCGTCGCTCCTCTTCCGGAAGTCCAAGAAGCGCCTGCGCGACTTCAGCTGCCATTGTCAAATCGTCCATTTCATGTTCTAGGTCGTAGCCCGAGTGAGCCGTGCGGTGAGCGTCAGTGACTTCGCGGTTTCGCCTCGCGGAGAGCGTTCGGAGGATGTCGACGGCGCGGCCGTGCGATTGGGTCAGCAAGAACGAGCGGAGCGCGCCGCGTGCAGGGTCGAAGCGATCGGGATCGGTCCAAAGTCGAACAAAAACCTCTTGTGCCACATCCTCGGCTTCAGAGGCGTTGTTGAGCACTCGTCGCGCAAGACCGAAGACTGCGCCTCCGTGACGCCGATAGATCTCGGCCAGCGCAAGTTCGCTCCGCTCTCTCACGAGGACCACTAACTCGGCATCGCCGGTGTTCGAGAGATCTTGCATATGTATCCTGTTCGTTGCCGACGGGCATTTGGACGTCTCTGGCTGAGAATTCGAGCGTAGTACGGGTGCGTGACCAAGAAGTGAGGACCCCTAGCGTTCATAAGCCCCGAAACAAGCACCAATTGCTCACAATCCTCGAGTCTCGGAGCAGTAACTGATCGTAGGCATACTTCGGCCGTGTCCAGCCTTGGCTTGGCGCTACATCGAGTCGATATGTGCGCGAACCATTGATCGACGCGTTTCCGAGCATTCACTGATCGATTGGAGGGTGTCACGTCGACGGAAACGTCACTGAAGAAAGTGCTCGCAAGTGGCGCCGTGGTGTCTAATTGATTCGTGTCGGAGAGGGCTCGACCTTGACGGCGCCCACGAGCTCCCGTCATCCACATCGGACTGTGAAAGTCCAATGACGCCGTGCGACCGCGTTGCTACTTCTTTGGGGTTGCGAAGGTGACCCTGACCGTCGCCGTGTCACCGCCCGAGGCGTTGCCGACGCTGAGGGCGCAACTCTTCAGATTCGACAACTTGGTGCCGCACGACCCGGTCCCGATCTTGCCGGTGACGA
>JAYSQJ010000090.1:0-6202 GCA_043721635.1 Acidimicrobiales bacterium
CAAGAACGCCTTTGCACCATCGTTAAGCCAGTCAGGTTCAAGATTCAATTTTTCAGCCACGCGGGATGCAGCCGTTCGTACTTCGCTCGATGGCACGAATACAGCGTCGACATCGGAAGTCGCTCTTCGAGTATCGTAAGCTATCGCCATCGCGGCGCCTCCGACGATGAACACCTCACCTCGAACATTGAGAATGCCAAGTTCTAGGTCAAGCTCTTCGAGGGCGTGGAGCAGTTCTTTACGACCCAGGAGCGCCACTATGCGTACTCCAACGCACCCTGCGTTACAAAGATTCCCCTACGAGCGAGCGAAATTGGACTATGCACCAGTGCGTTGGCGTGCAGTGACTCCATGCCTGAGACGAACCACCACTTATTTAGAAAGTAATTCTCTGCTTCCACCCATGATGGGGCGACTAAGCCATGCGAAGCACAGGCATACTCGACAATCCCGGCCAAAAGGGCGTCAAAACGATCGTTGCCCGTGGACATTGGGGGTTCGAACGTGATACGACGGCGCGTTTCCCAATCGGATTTGTCATATCGCTCTAAGAATCGAAATGCCAATCGGATGGCCGAATTGGAATCTCCCTTGGCGAGGCAGGCAGAAATTTCTTCACCCACTTCGCTCACAGAGCTTTCGTACCAAGTCATCGTCATATCGTACGACTCCCAACTGACGACAGCGGGCGACGACCGAGGCTCAGCCAGAGCCCGTGAAACGTAGCTTTTGAGAATCCAAATGGTTTTTGATTTGCCGAAGTAGTAAGCGCATGGCGGACACCTCCCAAGATCGGTGGTGGTCGCTTTTTCGCCTTTTCCGTAAATCAACGGGCGTATCTGAACATTGCTCCGAAAAGTGGACGTTTTGGGCATTAGTTGGGCATTAACGGCGCCGATTCCCCGAAAATATGGCACTTTCGACTCGTAGGCTTGCTGAGGATAAATTGGTCTTTACCAGGAATTATGAAGCACCCCCAACGGGATTCGAACCCGTGCCGCCACCTTGAAAGGGTGGTGTCCTAGGCCGCTAGACGATGGGGGCCGGAACTCCTGTCACCTGGTACAACATCGGTGGTCGGGCTGCCGGGATTTGAACCCGGGACCTCTGCGTCCCGAACGCAGCGCGCTACCAAGCTGCGCTACAGCCCGCGGCGGGTTCCCCCGCAGCCCGATAATCCTAGCCCCCTTGCCGAGGGGGGACAACGACTAGATGATCGACGGGAGTTCAGGTTCGATTGGTGGGTGGTACTCGATCACGATCTCGCTGATTCGACGACGTTCGACGGACTGCACGCGGAACGTCCAGTCCCCGTGCGAGTAGGTAGTGCCGGCGGCCGGAATCTCGCCGGCGAGGTAGAGCACGAACCCGGCGATCGTCACGTACTCGCCCTCGGGGATCGTGACGCCGAGGGCCGCTTCGACCTCGTCGACGTGGGTCTGGCCGTCGACCAGCCACCGGTCCTGGCGGATACGAACGATGGTCGGCTCCTCATCCTCGTCGAACTCGTCGTTGAGGTCGCCGACGAGCTGTTCGAGGATGTCGCGAATCGATACCACGCCCGCGACACCCCCGTGCTCGTCCAGCACCAGGGCGAAGGTCCGGCGCTGCCGGCGCATCTCGCCGAGGCTCTCGAGCAGGTCGAGCGTCTCGGGCAGCATGAACGGGCGGCGGATCTTTCGCGCGATTTCCTCGGTCGTGGGCAGCGACACGCCGATGGCACGCTTCACCGTCGTGCTGCGGAACAGGTCGTTGACGAAGAGGACGCCCTCCACCTCGTCAAGGTCGCCGTTGACGACGGGGAAGCACGAATGGCCGGTGTCGCGCACGGCCTCGGCGATCGCCTCAGGGGTGACCGGGGTGGCGAGGAAGGCAACGTCGACGCGCGGGGTCATGACGTCGCGCAGTTCGAGTTCGCTCAGCTGGTCGATGCGCTCGTGGATCGCGATCGCCTCGGGTGACGGCGGACGGACCTCTTCACGACGCGAGATCCGAGAACGCAGTCGAGCCAGTCCCGAGGTGGGGGGCTGTTGGTCGCTCATCGAGCGGCGGTGCCGCCCGCGCGCACGGTGGCGGGACGGAGCGACTCGTCCTCGTAGCCTTCACCGGCCAAGAGTGCGCGCACGGCTGCGCGAACGCGCTGGGGGTCGAGCGGCTTCACGACGAAACCCTCGGCGCCGCTGCGACGGGCGAGAAAGACGTCCGGTCGGCGATCGAGCAACATCAGCACCGAGACCGGGTCGGCCGCGCCGTAGGACTCCTCGTGACGCAACTCCATGCAGATCGCCATGGCCCCCATGGAGCCGATTTGCAGGTCCAGGATGACGAGGTCGACGCCACCCTCCTCAACCCGGGAAATGACGTCGAGTCCGTTGGCCGCCTCCTCAATAAAGAGGTCCGGTCCTTCGAGCATGGTCTTCAGTTCATGCCGCAGCGATGCGAGATCGCTTGCCAGGAGGACGGTTGCCACGCAAATCAGCGTAGCGGAGCGGCGAATCAGGGAATTGACTGGTGAAGGACTGCGCGATTGACTTTTGCCCACGGTGGCGCGAGTGGGTATCCTGCTCTACGGGGTCACATCTGGGGGGAGGGACTCATGGCAATCACGCCATTGCAATGGACTGACGCCGCGGCCTGTCGAGATAGCGAAAGCTCACTCTTCTATTCCGCCGACAGTTCTGAGCGCAAGGACGAGCGGCTCGAGCGCGAGAAGGTCGCAAAGCGAATCTGCGCCGGTTGCGACGTGCGCGACGAGTGCCTCGAGGCCGCGTTAGCCCGTCACGAGTCCTACGGAATCTGGGGTGGCCTCAACGAGTTCGAGCGGCGGTCGCTACTGCGCGCGTGAGCTGGTCCATCCGAGCTGGATGGGGCTGACTCTCGTCAGCACGATGAGCAACGCGAAGGTCACGAGGTGCACGCCCGTGCAGTATTCGCAGACGTGCTTGATGATCATCAGTTCGGCGTAGACCAGCCAGAGCACGAAGCACATCGAGAGAATCGCGAGCACGAAACGCGCCAGGTGCACCCAGTAGGTCCTGGCCCGCCAGGCCCACGGGGAGTTCAGCGCCGTCATCACGACGTAGGTGGCGAGACCGAGGACCGCGACGGGCACGCCGAGGAAGTACGACTGGGCCGAGGTGGTAACGACGGAGCAGTTGACGGTTCCCGTGACCGGGCAGCCCGCGAGTTTGGTGCCGGTGAAGTGCGCGATGGTCAGGTAGAGCGACAATCCCAAGCCGACGAGGCTGAGCAGGAACGTCACGACGATGACCCATCGGGGGACGTCGTGCTCAGTCAGGATCACTTAATCTTGAGTAGTTTCTTGGCCGCCAGCACGCCCTTGGACGCGCAGACGGGGCCGGGCTGGTGGTGGGTCAGCACGCACAGCAGCGCCGTCTGCTCGTTGGCCGCGGTGATGATCCCGTCAGTGATCGGGCTCGAGGGATTGCTCAGACCGGCGGCGATCTGGTTGCGCGAGACGCCGTTCCAGCCGGCGGACGTGTACATCGGTCCCGCGACCAGGAACTGGTTCGCAAACGTGATGAACGGGAAGCCCTGGCCGGTGAGGCCCGGGACGAACTTCGCCGAGTCGTACTTCGCCCAGACCTTGTTGTCGGCCTTGGAGATCTTCTCCAACGGGAAGTAGTAGTGGTTGGCGGCGTCGGGCACCCGGGTGTAGAGCTCGTAGCCCTTGAAGACGAGGTACTTGGACGTGTAGACGGACTTGGCGAAGGTGAACGTCGGCGTGTTGGGGTCGACGTCGATGGAGCTGCTCGTCGTGTTGCCCAGCTTGGCGAACGTCCCGAATCGGCTCAGCGCGATGATCGTCGACCAGCGTTGGGCGGCGCAGTACGGGCAGAACTCGGCACCGACGTACAAGACCCGGGGCAGCGTCGCGCCGGTGGCCGACTTCGCCGTCATCACGGGTTGGCCGGTAAGGGTGAGCGGCTTGAAGACCTGGACGACCGGTGAGGTCACTCCCACCTTGTCAAAGGTCGTGGCGGGGACCTGGGTCAACTGGGCGACGACGGCGGGGTCGGCCGGCTGCCACGCCGAACTGGTGCTCGAGGAGGTGGATCCGGTGGCGACCTTGATGATGACGAGGCCGGCCACCACGACGACGACCAGGCCAACGGCGATCCACGTGAAGAGCCCGGCGGGACGGCCGCTCGAGGACTTGACGGGAGGGTTCTTCGACGCGGGCTCGCTCGCGGAGGGCCGGTTGGCCCCGGGCTTCTTCGTCACGGGCTTCTTCGATGCGGGGGTCTTGGACACGATGCTCCTTGTGAAGTCAGAACTCCAAACTTAGTGGAACGGGCGTGGGGTTCGAATTCAGGCCCCACTGCTGGGTAGTTTGCGGTATGGCCGAAATCCTCACTCCTCGCCCTGCCGCGACCGTGATGACCTTGCGCGACGGCCCGCAGGGATTCGAGGTCCTGATGCTCCGGCGCACTCTCACCAGCGACTTCGTGGGCGGGGCGTACGTCTTTCCCGGCGGCGGTGTCGACGAGGCTGATGCCGGCGCCTCGGCCCAACGCCTGGCGCTCGGCGTCAACGACTCGGTCGCTTCGCGCCGACTGGGTCTGGCGAGCGGCGGGCTTGCCTATTACGTGGCCTGCCTGCGCGAGCTCTTCGAGGAGGCGGGTCTGCTCATTGCGTGCAACCCCGACGGCGAACCGAGGCAGTTCGACGACGAGCCGACTATCCGCCGGATGGCCGCCAACCGCAGATCCGTGAACGACGGATCGCTCGACTTCATTTCAATGATGGACCGAGAGCAACTTCATCTGGACCTGCGCGCTCTGGAGTACGCCGCGCACTGGGTCACGCCCGTCGGGCCGCCGCGCCGTTTCGACACTCGATTCTTCGTGGCGCTCGCCCCACCGGGGCAAGTCGCGACGCACGACGCCGGCGAGACCGTCGCCGACCAGTGGGTGAGGCCGGTCGACGCCCTCGAAGCGCACGCGCGGGGCGAACTGGACATGATCCTGCCCACCATCCGCAACCTCGAGGCGATCGCTGCGTTCGAGAGTTCTCACCAGGTCCTCGACCACGTGAGGTCGCTCAAGCACATCGTTCGTGTCGAGCCTCGGATCGTCGAGCGCGACGGTGAGATCGTGATACTCATGCCCGGGGACGAAGGCTTCGAGGACTAGGGGGCGTCTCCGACGGCCCGGGCGATCGCGTCGAGCATTCGAGCCGAACAACCGACCGCGCCCGCCGGCGGGGCGACGTCGACGAGGATCCGCTCGGCCAGCTGATGGAGTATTCCGTCGGAGCGCTCGTGCAGGACCGCCGGTTCACCGTGGTCGCCACCGTCGGAGATCTCCGGGTCGAGGTCGATTTCAGCCAGTAGTGGAACCGAAAGCGACTGGCTCAGCGCTTGACCGCCACCCTCACCAAACAGGTGATGACGCTGGCCGCACGAGCACGTGAAACCGCTCATGTTCTCGATGACACCGAGCACCCGGATGTTGGACTTGCGGGCGAAGTCGGCGGCGCGCGCCGCCACGCGTTGTGCGGCGATCGCCGGGGTCGTGACGAGCAGTTGTCCCATCTGGGGTAGTAGGCGCGCGAGCGTCATTGCGATGTCCCCAGTTCCCGGTGGGGTGTCGATGAGCAGGTAGTCGATGCCGGACCAGTCGGCGTCCTCGATGAACTGGGCGACGGCCTTTTGCACCATCAGGCCGCGCCAGAGCAGCGCCTGGTCCTCGTCGGCGAGCAGCCCCATGGAGAGCAACTTGATTCGCCCCGGGCCGATGGCGCGCTCGAGTGGCTGCATCTTGCCGTCGCGCGCCTGGACGTCGCCGCTCACGCCGAGGAGCCGGCTGAGCGAGAAGCCCCAGATGTCGGCGTCGAGCACACCGATGGTTCGTCCCGTCGACGCGAGCGCGACCGCCAGGTTCGCGGTGATCGACGACTTGCCGACTCCGCCCTTACCCGAGGCGATCATCAGCACGGGGGTCTGGACCGGAATGGAGGTCAGGGGAGCTCGCACCTGGGCGATGGCCCGCGCCTTGCGCATCAACGCCGCCTTGGCCGGCGCGTCAAGCACGCCCATCACGAGCTCGACCGTCGAGACCTCGTCGAGGGCGAGGGCCGCCTCGCGAACGTCACGTTCGATTTGGCTGCGCAACGGGCAGCCGACGGTTGTCAGGGAGATCTGGACCACCGCGCGACCGGCCTCATCGACCGAGATGGC